>JAOZSF010000133.1 GCA_029939815.1 bacterium | reverse complement strand
CCTATAGCTTCATTAACCATCCATTTGTCATTTTTTTTGATAACAACTCCACAATGTGAAAACGGGGAGTGAGTTACACCTTCAATAATGTTAACTAAATCGCCTTTAGGAAGAGATTGAAAGACAATATCTCCTATTTGAGGTTTATATGACCATAACGGATATGCCGGAAAAAATAAAACGTAAAGGTCTAATATCACAGCCAGTCCGATAATAATAAAGAATCTTATTTTTCCTTTTTTCGTTTTTGGAAATAAAAAATGCATAACTATTTGATTGATGCGAATTTTTTTACATCAGTTTCTTTTCCGGCAACAACAAAAACATCATCTTTTTCAAAAATGTCTTCAGGAGAAAAGGATAAAATAAAATTTCTTGATTCTTTATCATCTTTATCAATTTCATCTGCAAGATTTTCTTTTAATCTGCGAATTCCTATAACATTTATACCGTATCGTGAACGAATTCTTAAATCATAAATATTTTTACCAATAAAACTTTCAGGAACCTTTAATTCCGCGATGGCCGCGTTATCAGACAAAGGAATAAGTTCTGTAAGTCCCGGTGTAGCGACTTTTTGTGCTGTTCTCATCCCCATTTCTTTTTCCGGATTTACAACTTCGTTTGCACCAACAATTTTAAGAATTCTGGCGTGTAAATCTGTAGAAGCACGGGCTACAATTCTCGGAACTCCGAATTGCTTTAATAAAGCGGTAGTAAGAATATTATTTTGAACATGATGGTCACCAATAGCACAAATCACAGTATCAATTTCATCAATTCTTGCGTCACGTAAAGCTGATTCATTTGTACTGTCAAAACACATTGCGTTATCAACATCTTTACTTATTTCCTGAACAAGATTTCGGTTTACATCAATAGCGAGTGTTTGAAAATGATGTTGTGAAAGCCATAAAGCCACTTCAAAACCGAAACGGCCAAGTCCAATAACAGCGAATTGCTTACTCATAATATCTCCTTAATTAATAAATATTAAATGATGAATGATAATTAATAAATAGAAATTATCCTATCATTACATTTGCCTGTGGATAAAATATTTCCTGCCTCTTTGAAGGTCGCATTGATAATACTAAAGTTAAAGGACCAACTCGGCCAATAAACATTAAAATAATAATAATAATTTTACCAAAAACGTTTAAATTCGCGGTATCTCCCATACTCAATCCAACAGTACCGAAAGCTGAAATTGTTTCAAAAGCGATAGATTCAGCGGAAAAGGATTGAGTAGCAAGTAAAAGAGCATATCCTAATACACAGGTAATAATTCCAAGAAAAAAAACAGCGGCCGCTCGATAAATAGTTCTGTTGGAAATAGAAAAATTAAATCCCTGTGCTTCTTTATCTCCGCGCATTAATGCTCGAACGGTTAATAAAAGAACAAAAACAGTTGTAATTTTAACTCCGCCGCCGGTTGATCCGGGAGCAACACCAATAAACATAAGAACGGTTGTAATAAATCTTGTAACAGGCGAAACGGCATTAACAGTAATAGTATTAAATCCTGCGGTACGTGGAGTAACGGCATAAAACCACGCGTTAGATATTTTATCTATGAGAGAATAATTATTAAGAGCACCTGAATTTTCAAATATAAAAACAAAGCAGACCATCCCGATCAATAAAATAACAGAGGAATATAAAACAATTTTAACATGAAAACTAATTTTTCTATGTTTAAAAGTTATGATTTCATAAAACCAGTAAAGTACACCAAAACCTAAACCGCCAATAATTATAAGAGTAGATATAGTAAATAAAATTCCTGGATTATGCTGGAAAGGAACTAAACTGTCGGTTTGAAGCGAAAAGCCCGCGTTACAAAACGCGCTGACGGAATGAAAAACACTTTTCCAAATATTAGTTTTTAGAGGCATATCAAGTGATGAAAACTGATAAAATAAAGAGCCGGCACCTATAATTTCTATTACAAAAGTAAAAAGACAAATAAATTTTATTAGTCGGTAAACTTTGTTAACACTTGCTTCTCCAGTCATTCTTGTAAGTGAATATTCTTGTCCCAATCCTACATTTCTTCCAATAATAATCGCGGCAAAGGTTGATATTGTCATAATACCAAGTCCGCCTATTTGTAATAAAATCAAAATAACCGACTGCCCAAAAATAGTAAAAGCGTGAGGCGTGTCTAATACAATTAAACCGGTAACACAGGTAGCACTTGTAGCAGTAAAAAAAGCATCAATAATTTTAATTGGAAATCCTGTAGCGGAAGCATAAGGAAAAGAAAGAATAATAGTACCAATACCGATAACAATAAAGAAACTTAAACCTAATAATTGTGCCGGTCGGCGAAATAAATATTTACTTAATTTACCTGCAAATTTTGTTTTTGAAAAATAGCGGATTGTTACTATTAATTGTCTTAAAGCAATAAAAGCAATGACAAAAAGTAAATTATTAGTTAAATAATATGTTAAAATAATTAAAGGAAGTAATAGCCACTCAATATGTGGTCCTTTTTGAAATGATGGTCTATTAATTTTCCATTCCTTCTTGCACGAGATAAATAAAACACTTAAAAATAATGTAGTAATAGAGATAACACCTATTGGAGCATTTATTATATGATATCCGGCTTCAAGAATTGCCAGGCCGATAATAACGCAGTTCAGCCATAAAATAATCCCGCCCCAAACGCCCGGCTGAAAATGATAATTATCATATAATTGAGCGGATTTTTTATCAAAATTTTTATTATTTTTTAGTAATAAAAGTCCGGTGCTTAAATTAAACAGAATGCCGATAAAACTAATTATCCAATTACTGTTAAAATTATAAGCGAAAAAGCATGAAATACCCAAAAAAGCAAAAAAACCGATTAAAAAACCTGTTTTTTTTCTAAAAAACAAAAGAAAAACGGAAAAAATGGCTAAAAGCGAAAAACAAATAATGGCTGAAATACCCAAAAAAGAAATGCTTCCACGTATGCCAAATGAATCAGTATAATTATTGATTGTAACAAGTAAAAAAAGATTTACAGGTATTGCAGTCAATAATTGTACAATTCTTAGCAAAGAAGAACGTCGTTGTTCAATATTTAATAAATGAGAATTCATTATTTTTAAGATAAATTTTACATATTATACAAAAAAAGCTCTTCTAAAAAAAGAAGAGCTTTTAAATATAAAAATAATAAAATTATTTTTTTAGTTTGCCACGGGCTTTTTTCTCGTTCTTCTTTTTATAAGTGAGAGATACGTTACTAGGAATTATCCATACCTGCCCGCCTTTTTCTAAATCCTGTGAATTATTGCCGGTCAAAACAAGAGTAACCGGAAGCATAATATCAAGATTTTTTCCGTTTGGAGAATTTGCAGTTAAGGTTGTAGCACCGCTAACATCGGTTTTTGATGAGATAAAAGTATAATCGAGATATTTATTACCTTTAATTTTTTTTCTTTTAATAATTAATTTTCTTTTTCCATTTCCGTCATTCATTTTAAGAATTAATTTTTTTTCTTTTACTTTACCATTGTTTTGACTTCCATCATCGGGAATAAATGCCACATAATCACCAACCATAAATGAAACATCCAGACTTCCGAGATTATCCAGTGCGGTACCGTATTCAGTAATATTAAATCTGCCTTTAATTTTTATTTTATCTTTGCCGGTCTTATTAAATTTTTGAGTAAATTTTGCTGCTCTAATTTCATTTTTTGTGTCAGTTGCAACATGAATCGGTGTATTAGCCGAAAAAGAACTCATTGCTTGTATTTCAGGATCACTCGAGGCAACCATTAATTTTGTTCTGACAGTTTGAGGAGTTCCGCCAAAAGATGATAAAGGCCACGCGACTGCTCCGGCAGCATTAACAAGATTTTGTGTTTCTACAGAAATGTTTGAAGCGGTTTGAAGCCAATTAAGCACATCATTAAATCCTGAATAAATATGAGAAGTAGTTTTTGCGTCATTTAATCTTGCTGCAAATCCGAGAAAAACAGAATTTTCTTCAAACATTAAGGTTTGATTTGCAATATTAAAACTTCCATGATCATTTGTTTCAGTTTGCATTACTCTTGAATCAACGGTATAACTCATTTTAAGTTGAGTATTTTTTCGCATTGTATAGACGAGTGTTTGATCAAGATTACTGTTTGAACCTTCGATATATGAAACTGTATAAGTATAAAAATTAGAGGAAATATCTCTGCCATAACCTGTAAACATTTTTCTTTGAGCAAAATTGTTATAAAGTTTTTCTACACCAAGAATGTAATCCATATCATGTAAATTTCCATCGTAATATAAGTTAACACCAACAAGACTTACATTATTTGTCCCGGGAACAGGACCATATTCAACAAGACCCACGTCACCATCACCGTTAACTTCAATAGTAATGTTTCCGTTATTTAAAGAAGCAGCAAAAGTTAATCCTGCAAGAAGCAGAAATAAAGTAATAATAATTTTTTTCATCATTTTATCCTATTTTTTTAAATGTATTTAGTGTTATTTCTTACACATTATACCATATTTTGTAATTTAAAACAAAGTTAATTTTTATTACAAATTTTTGATATTTCTTTAATATGTGAAGGCGTCGTTCCACAACAGCCGCCTATCATTTTTGCTCCGGCTTCAATAAGTTCCGATACTTTCTCTGCCATTTCTTCCGGAGTAGCCGGAAAAACGGTTTCACCGTTAACAAGTTGTGGAACACCCGCGTTTGGCCGTGCCCATATAGGCTTATCGGTAAATTTTCGCAATTCTTTTACCACTTCAATCATGTTCTCAATTCCATTACCGCAATTTGTACCGATAATATCAGCCCCGGCCGCGTCAAAATGTTTCGCTGCCTGTTCGGGAGTAACGCCCATCATTGTAGCATAACCGTTAACGCCTTTATCATAAGTTATTGAAACCGCTACAGGGAGTTCCGGAGCAACTTTTTTTGCAGCACACAGTGCACATGATGCTTCATCAATATCCGTCATAGTTTCAATAATAATACCGTCTGCACCGCCGTTTTTCAATGCAGAAATTTGCTCGGCAAAAACTTCTTCCATTTCTTCTTTTGAAGTGAGCCCGAGTGGTTGAAGAAATTCACCTGTTGGTCCTACAGAAGCGAAAACATAAACATCGTTATTCACGGCATTTTTAGAAATTTCCGCGCCTTTTTTGTTGATTTCAACAAGAAAATCAACGAGACCTGATTTTTCGAGTTTAAATCTATTACCTCCAAAAGTATTTGTGATAACTATTTTTGCGCCGGCATCAGCATACGCTTTTGGTATTTCCGCAACTTTTTCAGGAAAATCAAGATTCCATTTTTCCGGTGTTTCTCCTGCCGGCAGACCACGATTTGCCAATTCTGTTCCCCAAGCACCATCTAAAGAAATAACCGGATAAATTTCGAATAATTTTTTTAACAAAGCATTCATTTTATTTATTTATTTGTTAAGGATTAATCATGTAATATTTTATTTAATAATTAAGTGTATCAAAAAAGGCTTAAAGAGTCAAAAGTAAATTTTTTGGAAGGAACTTATATTGACGTGTTACAACTATTATGGTATAATAAACAATTATTAAGTTACGGTGTCAAAATTTTACATACACAATTTATTGAAAACTCAATTAATTTTTAGGAGGGGATTATGAAAAATTACATTCATTTTTTTCTATTATTTTTATCAATTTTATTTGCTATTTCAATAAATGCTGCCGTTAAAAATACAAGAACTTCTGCAATCTACGATAAAATTTATCTCGCTGTTTGGGCTGCGGAATCAGGAGATACACTTCTTGTAGCTAAAGGCGTTTACACTAATGACTGGATTCCTATGGACCATAAAAGTCTTAATATCAAGGGAAATTATGAAAACGATTTTTCTGTTCAGTATCAAA
>JAOZSF010000132.1 GCA_029939815.1 bacterium | reverse complement strand
CACCGGTGCAAACTGTTGTTACCGGCGCTTTGGATTCAATCGATGAATTTGCAAAAGAATGTAAAAAGCAAAAGGTCAGATGCGTAAAACTTCCCGTCTCAAACGCTTTTCATTCTGAATTTGTTAGAGATGCGGCAGATGAATTAAGGAAAGAGCTTGATAAGTTTGATTTTAAAGATAAACTTTCCGGAAAAGTAATTTCCACATCTACCGGCGAAAAAATTTCTTCAAAAACAAACCTGAAAAACCTTCTCGCGGAACAAATTACCGCATCGGTAAAATTCATTTCCGCAATCGAAATCGCCAAAGATGAAAAACCGGACTTCTGGGTTGAAGTGGGACCCGGCGGCGTTCTGACAGGGCTGACACGCTCAATCCTCGGTCGCGGAAACGTTGAATGTTTTCCAACGGATTTAAAAAATGATGATCCTCTGACATTGCTAAATAATATTCTTGCCCGCGCTTTTTCTATCGGTTTGCCGGTCGCAACAGAAAAACTTTTTGAGTACAGATTTTCGCGTCCGATTTCTATTGAAAATTATAATCCCATTTTTATTGTTAATCCGTGTGAGCGGCCAATCGAAATTTCTGCTGAAGAAATGGTTGTTCAAGAAAAATCATTGCCGGGAAATATTTTACCTGATATCGATGATGCGTCAAAATTAGAAAATTATCTTGCTGAAAGGGGAGAGTTTATAAAACAGTTTATTGAGCTTGACTTCAGACATTTTACCGGTGAAGAAGTTAAATCAAAACCGTCTGTGAAAACCCCAAAAAACAATTCAAAAAAAGTCGATGGTGATAAAACAGACCTGAATATTACCGAGTTCGCAATTGACTGGATTGTTCAGCGCACCGGCTTTCCTAAATCTTCAGTTTCACCGGAAATGAAATTGCGTGATGATCTTAATCTCGACTCAATTAAAGTCGGGGAACTCGTTTTTATGATCTGTAAAAAACTGAACCGCAAAGCTCCGGCTGACCCGTCAGCTTTTGCAAATGCCCGTCTTGACAAATTAATTTCTTTGATTCAAACGGATTTTAAAATCGAAAAAGATGAAAATGAACCTTCAGATGAAGATTCTTCGCATACTCAATCCGATGTCGCGGGAATTGACGACTGGGTCGGTACATTTCAAATTGAAAAAATGAATATGCCGCTAAGCGCGGAAACTTTTCTTCCGTTCCCGAAAATCGGTTCTGCGCTGATAATCGGTGAAAAAAATGATCCTCGGGTTATTGCGTCACAAAACAGGTTTGAAAGAAAAGGACTTAATCCGGTGGTTGTTTCTCCCGAAAAGATTTCAGAGTTGAAAAATTCTCCTTTAGATTTTTCCGTTCTTATTTTAATTCTTCCGGAAGAAAATAAGAGCGTATTCGATTTCCGGGAAGATGGCTTCGATGCTTACATTCATAAAAATTCAATGACTCTATTTAATGTGTTCAGATGGATCGGAAATGAGCGCGATGCTTCGTGGAAACATCTCCGCTGCCTCGTCGCGCGTCCCTGCGTAAATCCCGAGAAGGTTGATGATTCCGCTGACGCGGGAAAAGCTTTTATGAAAACGCTCCGCCTGGAACATTCAGCCCTTCAGGCAAAATGGTTGACCCTGCCGACTGAATGGAGTCCTGACCAATGGGCGAATGTTATTGAAAAAGAAATTCTCACAACAGGAAGCCGTGTCTTTTACAAATACGATTCTTCAGGCACGCGCGTAACTGATGTCGCTAAAAAATTAACAATCTCTAAGAAAAATGCTCCGGAACTTAACAAAAATGATGTGCTGCTCGCTACCGGTGGAGCAAAAGGCATTACTTTCGAAATGTCACGCGGACTCGCGCTGAAAACCGGGGTTAAACTCATGTTCATCGGTCGTTCGGCTTTGCCTGGAAATGATGAAATGGTTGAGCATTTTAAAATTCTTGATGATGAAGGAATTGTTTATAAATATTTCCAATGCGATGTTACCAATCTTCAGCAAATGAAAAAAGTTATTGATGAAGCTGAAAAATCACTCGGGAAAATTACCGCTGTTCTTCACGGTGCCGGAATAAGTAAATTGACACTTTTAGAAAATATGTCTGAAGAAGATTTTCTGAAAACTATTAATATTAAAGCTCGCGGAATGTATAATTTGGTACAATCAATTCCAATGAATCAGTTGAAGGTTTTTCATGTCATTTCCTCCGTTCTCGGTAAAACAGGAATGAGAGGTCAAACCGATTATACTTTCGCTAACGCGTGGCTCGATGGCGCACTCGCGGAAATAAAATCCCAAAATCCCAAAATCCATTGCGCTTCGCTCGGATATTCCGTTTGGGCGGAAGCGGGTCTCGGGCAAAAACTCGGCGTTGTTAAATCTTTGAAAGCGAGTGGAGTTAATCCGATGAGTACTAAACAGGGAGTTGATGCTTATTTGAAAATTTGCAGCGGTTCGGCGGATACAACAACTTTCATTGTTACCGGAAGTCTTGGCTCTCAACTTGAAAATGATATTTTCGCGCCTTTGCCGACTCCGCGCCCGCGTTTCACAAATAAAATCTTGAGATATGCTCCGGGTGTTGAACTTATATCTGAAATTTCTGTTGACCGTGATTCCGATTTGTTCATTGCTGAACATGTCTTTGAAGGAACTACCATGTTTCCGGGTGTGATGGCGATTGAAGCTATGGCTGAAGCCGCGGCGATATGTTTGGAGACTGATAAAATCTCTGAAGCAAAAAATATTGATTTCATTAAACCAATTATTATTCCCGAAAACGATAGCGCAGTTCTTAGAATCTACGCGCTCGCCGTTGATGATAATTCAGTAAAATGTGTAATCAGAGTTGAAGCTGACGGATTTCAAACCGACTGTGTTTCTGCAGAATTTATTTATGATAAAAAAGTGGATTTGCCCGATGATATCCCCGCTTTTGTTGACATAAAAGAAAATATTGACATTGATCCTGATGCGCTTTTCCCATCACCGCTTTTTCAGGGAAAATTTTTCCGCAGAATTAGTAAAATTAAAAAACGTGAACTGCTTGATGAGTGTGTAACTGAAATAATTATTCCTGAAAACGAAAAGTATTTCGATGATAAATTCTCAAAAAAAATTATAACTGCTTCACCGGCGGCACGTGATTCCTTTTTGCAATCCGGTCTGCTGATTCTTCCTGAAGGTTCTTTGCCGGAAAAAATCGGTGAGATTATTTTCTGCAATAAACCGGTTAAGGGTGAAAAAGTGATTTGTCGGGTTATTGTAAAAAAACAAGAATCCGACCAAATTATTTCCGATCTCGCGGTTTATAACGAAAAAGGAAAACTTATCGAAATAATTAAAAACGTCGTTACTAAAACTCCGGATAAAAAGAATTCTGCTCTGATATCGCGAGTCGCAAAACCAATCCCGCTTAAAAGAGTTAAAGAAGATTTGGATGTTCTCGCTGCTGATATTAAATGGGAGATAGCCGCGGTCAGCCATTCAGAAATTAAAACCGGAGTGGCGGAAATTTCTGATGAAGAAATTAAAAAACTGACCGAAAATATTTCCGATGCAAGACATAAATCGGTTATTTGTAATCTCGCGGCAGCCCGCCGTGCAGCACTCGCTTTTGCGGAAAAATACGGCAAAGAAATCAACTCGCAACTCATTTCTCTGCAGCATGATGAAAGCGGTAAACCGCAACTTGTAATTAATGCTGAAAAAGAAATAAAAAATATTTTTGACGGTTGCGATGTTTCTATTACCGATAGTTCAAACTTCTCCTTCGCTTTTATAGGACAAATTCCGGTCGGAATTGATGTTGAACCCGTTGAATCGCGCAACGCGGAAACTTGGCGTGGACTCCTTCATAATGACGGTTATAAACTCGCGCTTAATTTGACTGAACAAACGATGGAAACTTTCGATGTTTCCGCTACTCGTGTTTGGACGCTGATTGAAGCTGCTAAGAAAGCTAATGACCTGAAAAGAATACTTCCTCGATTTAACGTATCGCTTGGTGACCCATGGCTTTCTTTTTCTTACGCGGACGCCAAAGGCACGCAGGAATATTTTTGCACAATGGTGAGTTTGGCTGATGAAAAAGTTTCCAGGGTTGCTCTTACTATTTCTTTTGGAAACACTCAGGCGGTGAACTCAAAAATCAGCTCTGATTCTCCTATGGATAGATTTAATTATCTCATAGAAGATTTTTCCGAAAAGATGACACAGTTTAAACCGCTGTTCGCCGATGACCCGAATACACCCGATACCGAAGAACATCATAAACAATTTTGTGCTGTGGTTGATAATTTGATTAATCAGCTTATTATTATTGGTGAAAAAGTTGAGCCGGAAAAACTTTACCAAATGAGAACGGAACTGATAAATCATATCACTCCTTTCCTTGACGGCTCAGATGTTTTCAGACACGCTATCGAAAAACCTTTCGGTTATGCAGGCGATTTTCTTATGCTCGATAAACTTGTTCAGGAAACAAGTCAAAGCAGGGGACTCGCATTCCATTTCGATAAATCCCAACTCGAGTATCCGGCATCGGTTGCCTGCAGAAACAGAATTAAATGGGTGGCTGAAGATATCGTTAATATCATGAAACCTCTTAAAAAAGATACTATCAAAATCTTCGATATCGGAATCGGTGCCGCTCCGATTGAACGTTGTCTCGTTAAGCTGTTGCCGGAAACAAAAATCGAATTGGTGGCGGTCGATATCGAGCCGGCTGCGCTTGAATATGTGGAAAAAGAACTGGAAAATACAAATAGTGAAGTTAAAACATACCGCATTGACCTTCGACGGGATGACGCGGCAGAAAAAATAGCAAAATTCGCCGCGGAAGCCGATGTGTGCATTGCTGTTGGAATTATTGAAGCATTGCGCGATGAGGAAGTGATAAATGTTCTCGGCTCAATATTGAAAAATGCTAAACCGGGAACACCTTTTTATACCGAAAGTTTTAATCCGCAGCATCCGACCCGACCGCACATGGAGTGGTTTATGGATTTTCATCTTGGATACAGAACTGCGGAACAAGTAAAAAAACTTGTAATTCAGGCGGGAGCAAAACCGAAGAATATGAAATCTTCTATGGATGCGACTCACAGTTTGGATTTTCTGAAAGTGATTATTTGATGACTCCTGTAATTACTGTAGCCGCTGTCGATGGCTGCGGAAAGTAAGAAAGTAAGTCAACCTTCCCAGCTTGACATTATAAAATAGCTGACAGGCTTGCCCCGATAACATAGCGTATCGGAGATAAATATGATCTACAGGAAATATTTAACCACATAAGACTACATAAGTTTTTAAATAATTTTATTGTGTCGATTGTGATCAACTCCAACTGCAAAAAGCTGTAGCCGCTGCCGGTGGCTGCGGTAAAACGTTGTGCGTAGCTCCCACAGTGCGATTCAAAAAGAAGTATTGCCGCTAATGCGCTAATAAAAACAATAAAACAAAAACTTAGAATTAAATTCGTATTTCATTCGCGCATTCGCGGCTAAAAAAAAGCAAGATGAACTTCCAAATTCGTCGAGTATTTTATATTTTTGTTGAAATAACAATGAAAATTTAGAAAACTTGCTTTTTAAAATTAAAGCAATTGACTATTTTGGCCTAAAACATTATAATTTACCATTATGGTAGAAACTGAAAAATATTACGAATATCATCACCTCGTAACTTTTGATGATACAAATAGTGTCGGAAATGTTTATTTCGCACGCTTCTTCCAATGGATGGGCTCGTGCAGAGAGGTTATTACCGCTGAACATTATCCCGAACTTGTTGCGGATATCAAGCGCGGCTTCGGCTTCGCAACGGAATTCGCGCACATAGATTATGCGCAGGAATGTTTTCTTTTCGATAAAATACTTATCAAAATGAAAGTTACCGACCTTTCAAGAACTCGAA
>JAOZSF010000131.1 GCA_029939815.1 bacterium | reverse complement strand
ATTTTACGATTTTACGATTTTACGATTTTACGATTTTACGATTTTACGATTTTACAATTTTACAATTTTACAATTTTACAATTTTAACTAATTTCATAGCTTCTTCGAGGTTTAATGAACCGGTATAAATCGCTTTGCCCGTTATGCAGCCGTAAGGCGCATGAGGTTTCACGTTAAGCAGTTCTTCTATATGAGTTAAATTCGCGATTCCGCCGGAAGCGATTATATTCACATCGAATTTTTCTATTAGTTTGGTAACGGTTTTAACATCCGGACCGGAAAGCATTCCATCGACAGCGATATCGGTATGAATTATAGTTTTCACGCCTGCGTCAACCACTTTTTGCGCAAGGTTGATTACAGAAGTTTCGGTGATTTCCGTCCAGCCTTTAATAGCGACTTTTCCGTCACGGCAATCAATTCCTACGGCGATTTTCTCACCGCCGAATTTTTTCACCGCTTCTTTTACAAGTTCAGGTTTTTTATGAGCTGCGGTGCCGAGGATAACTCTTTTAACGCCGGCCTCAAGACATGTTTCTATATCTGACAATTCTCTTATTCCGCCGCCGATTTCTATGTTTAAACCGGTCGCGCTAATAATTTCCCGAACAATTTTTGTGTGTCGGCGTTTACCGGAAAACGCGCCATCGAGGTCGATAACGTGAATCCATTCAGCACCGGCATCTTTAAACGACATTGCTACGTCAACAGGATTCTCACTGTAAACAGTTTCTTTGTTCGCATCGCCCTGAAGCAGGCGAACACATTTTTCATTTTTAAGGTCTATCGCGGGGAGGATGATCATTAGTTAACAGTTATTAGTTATCAGTTATTAGTTATCAGGTATCAGGTGTCAGGTGCTTTTCATCGGCAGTCTGACTCGCGGTTAATTTCATAAAATTTTCTAAGAGTTTAAGCCCTGTTTTCTGGCTTTTTTCCGGATGGAACTGTGTTGCGAAAATATTGTCTTTTTGAATAAAGGAGCAGTATTTAATTCCGTAATCGGTTTCACCGAGAATTATTTCACGGGTTTCAGGTTCCACGTAATATGAATGCACAAAGTAAAAATAACTGTTGTCGGGAATGTCTTTAAAAATCGTATTTTCCGCACGAACTTGTTTTACCTGATTCCATCCCATCTGTGGAACTTTTAATGTTGGATCGTCAGGAGTGAAAAGTTTAACTTTCCCTTTGAAAATTCCGAGACCGGGAGTTCCGGGCGCTTCTTCACTCTCTTCCATAAGCAATTGCATTCCAACGCAGATGCCGAGGAAAGGTTTTCCGGAAGTAATCCATTTCACAGTTAATTTATCAAAACCGTGTTCACGGCATTTTTCGGCACAATCGCCAAAATTACCAACGCCCGGCAGAATGAGCGCGGAATATTTACTCATGTCCGCCGGCTGGGTAAGAATATCAACATCAGCACCGGCGTGTTCGAGAGCTTTTGAAACGCTGTGCAGGTTTCCCATTTCGTAATCTAATAGAGCGATTTTAGGTAAAACAGACATTATAAATTACTTGAGTTTTCTTACATGAAGGAAGTCGGTTTTACCGGATTCACCGGGAGTGCCTGCGATCAGAACATAACTATCGCCTGATTTTCCGCAATTTGCTTCTATGACTTTTTTGTCGGCGAGAGTTAACATCTGGTTTATATTTTTACATTCCCGAACAGTAATTGTTTTAATATTCCAGTAAACCATAAGCTGCCTTGCGACATCAACGTTTGTGCAAAGAGCAAGAATCGGTCGTTTAGGCCTGAAACTCGCCACTTTAATCGCCGCGTTTCCACTGTATGTGTAAACGACAACACTCGACGCATTGATTTCTTCCGCTATATCACTTGCTGAAGCGGCGATCGCGTGCATTGTATTAGACTTAATTTCGCAGCGTCCGGGATTAAAAAGATGACTGTATTCCGCCTGCCGTGAAATTAAATTCAGTGCTTTAACGGCTTCTTCAGGAAATTTACCAAAAGCGGTTTCAGCGGAAAGCATCACTGCATCGGTTCCGTCAAAGATCGCGTTAGCAACATCGCTGGCTTCAGCTCTTGTTGGAATCGCGGCATGGGTCATTGATTCGAGCATCTGTGTTGCCGTAATCACCGGTTTACCGATTTTATTTGCAAGGTGAATCATTTCTTTTTGAATAATAGGAACTTTTGAGATATTCAGTTCAACTCCAAGATCGCCTCGTGCGACCATAATCCCATCGGTCTTATCAAGAATATCGTCGAGGTTTTCCACCGCTTCCGGTTTCTCGATTTTCGCGATAATTTTCGGTGGAATAGATGTCGGTAGTTTTTTTAATGAGGAACGAAGCCTCTTTATTCGCGCGCGAAGTTTTGTGATGTCTTTTGCTTCTCTCACAAATGAAAGGGCAATCCAGTCAACCCCATGCTCAACGCCGAATTTCAAATCTTTAACATCTTTTGGAGTTAAAGACGGAACAGACATTTTAACTCCGGGCAAGTTCACACCTTTACGGGGAAATAATTCTCCGCCGTGAATTATTCTGCATTTAACTTCCTTATTGCTTTTTTTAATAACCTGAAGTGCTATTGTTCCATCGGCGAGTAAAACAGGATCGCCGGGCTGAACTTCGTTAGGCAGATTTTTATAATCAACGTAAAATTTTTCAGCGGTTCCAAAACATGGTTCGGTAGTTAAGGTAACAGTAGAATCGTTAATTAAATTAACGGGTCCGCCGCCTTTCAGTTCGCCCACGCGGAGTTTCGGACCCTGCAGGTCCTGTAAAATGGCGATAGGTTTTCCTGTTTCTTTTTCAGCTTTTCTAATGAGTTTAATCAATTGTTTTTTTTCTTCATGCGTTCCATGAGAAAAATTTAGCCGCGCAACATTCATCCCCGCGTAAATAAGCTTCTTGAGCATATCCAACGTATTGCATGTCGGACCGATAGTGCAAATAATTGTAGCGAATCTGTGTCGCGATAAATTATTAGAAAAGAAATTATTTTTTTGTTTATTCATAATGTGACCATAAACGTAATACTTTAACAACTTTCTCTTTTTTCAAAACTTGATAAACTAATCTGTGTTGAAAATTAATTCTTCGAGAAAAAATTCCCGTAAAATTCCCGAGTAATTTTTTATATTCAGGTGGGCTTTTGTATGGATCTTCTCTTATTATTTCTAATAAACTTTCGGCTTTATGTTTAAGTCCTGAAGCAGCAATCTTTTTTGCATCTTTTTTTGCTTGCGATGTATAAATTAACTCCCAATTCACCAGTCTAACTCCTTATAACATTTTTCAACAGGAGTGTTTATTCCCTTAATGATAGATTCTCTCATTCCGGGGATTGATGTTAAATATAATGTCTCTTGAATGGATTGCCAATCTTCATCAGAAATAAGTATTGCTGAATTTCTTTTACCCGTAATTTGAATGGGTTTATGAGATACCGATACTTCATCTAAAAGACGATATAATTTTGTTCTGGCTTCTGTAGCTGTTAAGCAAGTCATAATTTTCTCCTAAATAATAATTTACGTACGTTATATAGTACTACATTTTAGGGGTTATGTCAAGTATCACTTTAATTTCTGTGAATTTCTCATCGCGCAGAATTTCTTACCGCACATCGAACAAAAATCTCCCTCGTCTTCCGAATGGGAAACATTGCATAACTCAAAATATTCTCTCGCGCGGTCGGGGTCAAGCGACAGTTCAAACTGTTTTTCCCAGTCAAAATTCCCGCGGGCAACAGCCATGGCATCATCAAGGTCACGCGCGCCGGGACGGTGCCGCGCGACATCCGCCGCGTGAGCGGCAATTTTATAAGCAATAAGCCCTTCACGAACATCTTCACTGTCGGGTAAACCAAGATGCTCTTTCGGTGTAACGTAACAAAGCATCGCCGCACCGGCTGACGCGGCAGCTGTTGCTCCGATAGCTGAAGTGATGTGGTCGTATCCCGGAGCGATATCGCAAACTATTGGACCGAGAACGTAAAACGGCGCGCCTTTACAGATTTCGATTTGTTTTTCGACATTCATTTTTATTTGATCGAAAGGCACGTGGCCCGGTCCTTCAATCATAACCTGAACATTTGCGTCCCAGCATTTTTGTGTAAGTTCGCCCATCGTGTTCAGTTCGGCGAATTGAGCGTCATCACTTGCGTCCGCGAGGCATCCGGGTCGAAGACCGTCACCGAGACTTAAAGTCACGTCATATTTTCGACAAATATCAAGAATTTTATCGAAATGAACATAATAAGGATTTTCCTTGTTGTTCTCATTCATCCATCGGGCAACTAACGCGCCGCCCCTGCTGACAATTCCAAGTTTTCTCTTTGTTGCGAGCGGTATCATGTCGTGAAGCAAGCCGCAATGAATTGTCATATAATCAACACCCTGTTTCGCTTGATATTCAATTACGCTCAGAAAATCTTCAACAGTTAAATCTTTCACGTCTTCAACATCATTTACCGCCTGATAAATTGGAACTGTGCCGAGAGGAATTGGTGATGCGTCAATCAATCCCGCGCGAATTTCATTCAAATCGGGACCTGTGCTTAAATCCATAACTGTATCCGCGCCGTATTTCAAACTTATAGCAAGTTTTTCGAGTTCGCCGCCGATGTTTGATTTGTCGGGTGAGCGCCCTATATTCGCGTTGATTTTGCATTTGGCGTTAATACCGATGCCGATAGGTTTCAGGTTTTTGTGATTGATGTTTGCCGGGATAACCATTCTTCCGACAGCGACTTCCTCGCGAATAAATTCGGGAGTCAGGCTTTCTTTTTCAGCAACGTATTTCATCGCGGGAGTAATTTCACCCGCGCGCGCTTTAGCGATTTGAGTTATTAAGTTCATAAAGTTTATTATTTAATTTTATATTTATTCCGCAAAAAGTTCTTTAAGAGTGTGCAATATTTTTTTTTGAACAACAGATGAAATCGTTCCAAGTTTTTTAATTAACCGTAATTTATCAATTGTTCTTATTTGGTCAATAACGATTTGACCTGTCTTGTTTTGAAATGTGCATGGAATTCTTGTAGGATATTTATTCCCTTTCGTGGTCATTGGAGCAACAATCACGGTCGAAATATTATGATTTATTTCATTTGGAGAAATAATTACACAAGGTCGCGTTTTTTTTATTTCGTGTCCTCTTGTAGGATCAAAATTTACAAGATAAACATCAAATCTGTTAATTACCATTCCCATTCAGTTTCATCCCATTCGCTTGTAGATACAGTTTCGGCATCAAGCAATTTATCATCGTTATTTTTTGCCATGTTATAAAAAGCTTCATTCCAATTCTCGCGAATCTTAGGTGCGGGACTGATTATTACACTGTTTCTTTTCACTTTAAGCTCCACTTCATCACTAAAGCCGCATTGCTGCAGCAATACTTTTGGAATGCGAATTCCTTGTGAATTTCCTATTTGTATAATGTGAGTTCTCATACTTACATTGTAATTACTTTAAGACTAATTGTCAAGCATATTTTAACAATTAACGAAAACATCCGGAATCGGGTTTGCCGCGCACATTTCCAGAACTTCATTTCTAATAGAATTAAGTACAGATTCATCATCAATATTTTCAGAAATTTTTTCTATCCAGCCGGCAAGTTTCTTCATTTCGTCAACTCCAAGTCCGCGAGTTGTCGCAGCACATGTGCCGATACGGATTCCGCTTGGGTCAAACGGTCCGCGTTTATCAAAAGGAACGCTGTTCGCGTTACAAACAATTCCGGCTGATTCCATTGCGGTAGCCATAATTTTACCTGAAGTGTTTTTGGAAGTCATATCTATAAGGATGAGATGATTGTCGGTTCCGCCGGTTACGAGGCCGAATCCTTTATTAAGAAGTTCTTCGGCGAGAGTTTTCGCGTTTTCAACGATTTTTTTGCCGTATTCTTTAAAATCAGGTGTGAGTGCTTCTTTAAAAGCAACAGCCATTGCCGCGGTAGTGTGATTGTGCG
>JAOZSF010000130.1 GCA_029939815.1 bacterium | reverse complement strand
TGCAATTTTTGGACGCCGGGACGGCGTCCCTCCATTTTGTTCCCGATTTTTGATTCGCAATTTTTGGACGCCGGGGACGGCGTCCCTCCATTTTGTTCCCGATTTTTGATTTGCAATTTTTGGACGCCGGGGACGGCGTCCCTCCATTATATTTCCCCGATGATTTTATTATAAACTTTCCACACAGGAATTTTGTGCTTTTTAGCAAGTTTCAGACAGTCATCAAATTCCGGCATTTTTTTTGATATTCCGTCAATAGTTCCGATTTTTATTTTTACTTCGCCGAGTGAAGAATTAAATTTTTCCATTTTTCTGTCAAGACATGTTCGATTAATTTTCCAACTTCCAACCCCGAAAGTAGTTATTTTCCTTATGGAGTTTTTTTGTGATTAATTTTATCAATGAGTGCATCAACTCTTTTTATAAAATCATTGCTGTTTAAAATATCATTTCTCATAGTTTCTATTTTTACAGCTGAATCATAATCAACAATAACATTATTCGCTAATAAGTTAAGTTGAAATTTAGAATTAGAAATCCCGACCGGGCAACAAGAAATAATCGCTTGACATACACTTTCAACTTTTTCTTTCAACTCATCTGTTGAATCGAGAATTGCATTAAAGATTCCTGAATTATAAGCATCTTCTGCATTAAGGGGTGTAGCGGTATAAAAAAGTTCTTTTATTTTATGAAGCCCCATAACAGAAAGCCAATTTTGGTAATTTTGCAATGAAAATGGGACCCCCATTTTATTAGCTGTCATAATTATTTTAGATGTTTTTGTCGCGTATACCAAATCACAAACCATCAACAAATGTAATGCTCCTGCAAAAACAAATCCATCAACTTCAGCAATAACCGGAATATTTGTATTAAGTATTGAGTCGAACATTTCAAACATAGGGTCCTGAGATAAGTCGCTTGCGGATTCCAGTTCATTTAAATCATGCCCTGCGGAAAAGATACCGTTTGAGATGACAGCATTAATAACAATTCCGCGTTGATTTTTTGATTCAGCGTTTTTAATTTCCTTAATAATAAAATCTGACATTTCCTTATCAAAGGCATTTCTTTTCTGCGGATTATTTAGAGTCAGATAAGTAATATCGCCCTTTGAATTCAATAAAATTTTTTCACACATATTAAACTCCAAATTCTTTTCTTATTTTATTTCCATCAGCATTTAATTTCGGTGCTAATCTTCTTTTTCCCGACTCTTTTAATGTTGATAGTTTAATGGGACAACCGGGTAAAATATATGGATCTGCAGTAACTAACATATCCCTGTCTTTTATAACAGGCAAAGATAGTGCCTGGTCAACATCATTGATAGGACCAGCCGGCACACCAGCTTTCACAAACTTATCATACCAATTCGCAACGGTATCATTAACCAAGACTTTATTAAATTCTTCAAAAATAACATCTCTGTTAACGACTCTATCTTTATTTAATATAAATTTAGGATTTGTTTTTAAGTCTTCCAACCCTAAAACATCGCAAGCCAATTGAAATAATTTATCTGTTGCGGCACAAATTACTATTTGATTATCTTTGCATGTAAAAGAAGCAAATGGAGAAATACTTGGATGTTTATTCCCGATTCTTTTCGGATCCTGATGCAAAACTTTATCGCTAACAACATCCGTTTCTAAAAATGATATCATGCAATCAAACATTGAAATATCAATTTGACACCCTTGACCGGTCATTTCTCTTTGATACAATGCTGTGGAAATAGATGAGAAAGCATAAACTCCGGCTAACATATCGGAAATAGAAGGACCTGCTTTGATTGGCGGTCCATCAGGTTCACCGGTAACGCTCATAAATCCGCTCATAGCTTGAATGAGTTCATCATATGCCGGTAGTTTTGACATAGAACCAGTTTGTCCGAATCCTGAAATGGAAGCGAAAATTATTTTAGGATTTATTTTTTTAAGTGAATCGTAATCCAGCCCTAATTTTGCCATAGTGCCCGGTCTGAAATTTTCTACTACGATATCGGCTTTTTCAATTATTTTTTTTACAAAAGCCAAGTCGTCATCTGCTTTCAAATTGACTGCAACACTTTCTTTTCCTCTATTTACATTTTCAAAGTACATTGAAGTGTTACCAACATAAGGGCCAAATTGTCGGGAATCTTCACCAACTACAGGCCGTTCAAACTTAATAACTCTGGCACCTAAATCAGATAATAACATAGTGGTAAAAGGACCTGATAAAACATGAGTAAAGTCAGCGACTAATAAATTTTTGAATGGTTTCATGAAACTCTCCTAATAAATTATGGTTCTGTAAAATGGACCGAACCGATTCTGTTGTTACATATATTCAATTTCCCCGATGATTTTATTATAAACTTTCCACACAGGAATTTTGTGCTTTTTAGCAAGTTTCAGACAGTCATCAAATTCCGGCATTTTTTTTGATATTCCGTCAATAGTTCCGATTTTTATTTTTACTTCGCCGAGTGAAGAATTAAATTTTTCCATTTTTCTGTCAAGACATGTTCGATTAATCTTCCAGCTTCTAACACCGAAAGTAGTAGTTTCATTGAGGATAATTTTTTCTAAATCAATTTTATCTTCCTGCTTCGCAAGAACAGTGAGCAAAAATCCCGGGCGCTGTTTTTTCATCAGAATTTGCGTTATATAAACATCCAGTGCTCCTCTTTCTAATAATACGTCAAAAATCGGCGAGAGAGTTTCCGCAGTCATATCGTCAACCTGAGTTTCTATCTGAAAAATTGGAGGGACACCGTCCCCGGTGTCCTTTTGCAAAGCATCTATAAGCAAAGCCCTTAAAACATTTGGTCGGTTGTCAAGTTCTCGCGAACCGGCCCCATAACCTGTTTCAACAATTTTCCCGAGCGGCAGACCTGAAAAATCATCAGCGGTCACTTTTGCGAAGGCAGCGCCTGTCGGGGTCGTCAATTCAAATTTTGTGCCATCGGAATAGACAGGAATGTTTTTTAATAATTCCAATGTAGCCGGAGCAGGAACAGGTAAAATACCGTGCGCGCATTTTATTGTCCCCTCACCTGTATTTATTTGAGAGAAGATAATTTTATCGGGATTTAGATAATCAACGCAAAGCGCGAGGCAAATAATATCGGCAACCGAATCTAAGGCGCCGACTTCGTGCAGGTGTAAAGATTTACCTTTAGGGGTTCCGTGAACAATTCTTTCAGCATCAGCGATAGCGGAAAAAATATCAAACGCTATTTTTTTTGCTGAGTCCGGAATGTCGGTTTGTAAAATGATTTTCTCAACACTTTCAATATGATGATGACTATGGTCAGCGTGCTGATGAGTTGATTTATCAAAAACGTCAAATTTAACAGCGGAAATTCCTTTTTTTGAAATGCGATTTTGTTTTAATTCAATGTTATCAAGTTTTATGTTTAAAACATCGAACGGAACACCAAGGTCTATCATAGCGCCAACAGCCATATCGCCGCTAATTCCTGATGAGCAATCGAAGTACAAGATTTTCATATATTTAGAATAATTAATATTACCAAAAATTATAAATTAAAAAAGATTTTTATTCCCCCCATAAACATTTGGACCGATATTGCGGCGAGAATCATTCCCATAAGATGCTGGCACGCCGTTAAAGACCGGTCACCCAGAATTTTAGCAAGGTTGGTTGAGAATGATAAAATCACCCCGGAAACTAACCATGCTAAAGTTATTGCTGATAATTGTTCAATCCATTTCCCCGGTTCCTTGCTGACAAACAAAAGAATCGTT
The DNA here is from genome assembly GCA_029939815.1 of bacterium. Classification (GTDB taxonomy): domain Bacteria; phylum Auribacterota; class UBA3054; order UBA3054; family B51-G9; genus B51-G9. Next base: position 2,310 of record JAOZSF010000130.1, on the reverse strand, counting down.
GCCAATGTTGACGGACCTGCGATAAGCGGAATAGCGAGAGGAACAATAAAAGGTTCGCCATGAGTCACACCGCCGAAAATGCCTTTTTCATTAGGGAAGATCATTTTAAGAGCGATAAGAAACAAGATAATCCCGCCTGAGATGCTTAAAGCGGCTTCATTGATATGCAAGAAATCCAGGACGAATCGGCCTAAAAATAAAAATAAAATAAGAACAGCAAGCGCGACAAATAATTCCCTTATTATAATTGCGCGTTTTCTTTTATGTTCAACATTCTTCAGTACCGCAAGAAATGTCATCATGTTCCCAACGGGATCCATAACAAGAATAAGCAAAAAAGCGGTAGATAAGATACTCATTTTAATTTTACAATTTCAGATAATAACAATATATGCATACATTTATAATCATTATAATATAGTACCATTTTTAGTACAAATTTGCAATGAAAATTAAAAACATATTTTTATGACAAAATCATTTGTGACAAAACCATTTTCAAACTCCCCTCCTTACAAAGGAGGGGTGCGCTTTAGCGTGGGGTGGTTATAATTTTATTAAGCAAAAATTTTCATAGTTTTATCATCAACCTTTTCGAGTGCCCTCTAATTACAATCCCGAAAAGTAACAGGATCCCGGCATCAGCGATACACATACGCCGGTCACGTGCTTTTGTTACTCTGAATTGGTATAATATATGTATGAATGATAAATTTACTAATTTAATCGACTTCTTTAAAACAAAAAAAATCCTGGTCGCTTTTTCAGGCGGCACAGACAGTACAGCCCTTCTGCACATAATAAGAAATATTCCAACTGCGGAAGTTACAGCCGTAACAGTCAAAGGAGCGCACATTCCTGAAATAGAATTATCGCGTGCAAAAGATTTTTGCAAAAAGTTTGATATAGATCATGAAATAGTTCCTGTTGATGTTTTGAAAATTAAGAAATTCAAAATTAATGATAAAAACAGGTGCTACTACTGTAAAACTCATATCTTCACCTTGCTAAAGGAAAAAGCCGGTAAAATCAATGCTGATGTTATCGCGGACGGAACAAATGTGGACGATAAAGGAGATTATCGACCCGGAATGAAAGCGTTGCAGGAACTGGATATATTTTCACCGTTTTTGTATTTTGGGATTGGTAAAAAAGAGATTTTTGATTATTTGAAGGAACAAAAACTCAATGAATTTATTCAGCCGTCAAACGCGTGTCTGATTTCAAGGATTAATTACGGACTGGATTTGTCGGAAGAGCTTTTATATAAAATTGATAAATTTGAAGATTTTTTGCGTGAGCTGGGTTTCCGACAGGTTCGCGCGCGAATCCACAGTGATTCTGTTCGCATAGAAATCGAAAAGGAAAGGTTTTCTGATTTTTTTAACCACCTTGATGAAATTAAAGCACAGGCGGAATTACTTGGCAAAAAATTTGTAACTTTGGATTTAAAAGGATATCGGACAGGGAGTATGAATGGTTAATTATAAATTATGAATGGTGAATTATGAATGATGAATAAATAAATTAAATAATCAACATTCAATCCGCCATAGGCGGACTTACAGCAGAAATGAGCAATGTCAAAGTAGAGACCTTATGATTTTTCGTGTCTTAGAGTCTTTGTGGCAATGGTGAATTTATTTGACCCTACTTAAATCTTAATACTTAAAACTTAAATCTAATAATGATAAACATTGATTTTGACAGAGAAAAAAGAACAGGATGTCCGGAAGTTATTTATTGCGAACATAAATCTCCGGAACAAATCACTCAGATTATAACTTCTTTTATCGAAAATGGAAAATCGGTGATGGGTACTCGTCTTTCCATCGAGAAAAAAGAAAAAATCGCCGGTAATTTCAAGAAATTCCTGTACGATGATGTAGGTGAATATTTCGTTGTGGGCGATTTTCCGGAAATTACTAAGCCGGGGCTGGCGTTGATTATCGCCGCGGGAACATCCGATGAAAAAGTTGCCCGCGAATGTTACGGGGTAATGAAATTTTTCGGCGTGAATGTTGAAATGTTCGGTGACTGCGGTGTCGCCGGAATTCACCGTCTGCTCGCTCATAAAGAAAAAATATCTGCCGCGGATGTTATTATCGCAATCGCCGGAATGGAAGGCGCGCTGCCAAGCGTTGTTGCCGGAATGACTGAAAGTCCTGTGATTGCTGTTCCGACATCAGTTGGTTACGGAACGCACCTTAACGGATTAACTCCCCTTTTCACTATGCTCACATCGTGCGCCGGCGGGATAGGTGTTGTGAATATTGATAACGGGTTTGGCGCGGCAGTACTTGCGACGAA
>JAOZSF010000129.1 GCA_029939815.1 bacterium | reverse complement strand
GTTTAAAAGTAAGTTATTTAATTTTATTCATGAATTTGATATAATCATTAATAGTAAATTTATAACCAAAAAATAAAAAATATAATGAATTTTGAACTTAAAAAAATAAAAGATTATGACGGCGTTAAAGGTCCGCTGCTTTTCGTTATTATGGATGGCGTTGGCTTATATAAAGGTGAAAAAGAAGGTTATCCGGGGAATGCTTTTGAACTCGCAAAACCTGAACATATTCTAAATCTTCTTAATAATGAAAAGATTGTTACTAAATTAAAAGCTCACGGTACCGCTGTCGGTATGCCCTCAGATGACGATATGGGAAACAGCGAAGTCGGGCATAACGCTATCGGCGCCGGACGCGTCTTTGCCCAGGGTGCCCGCTTGGTTGACGAAGCAATCGAAACCAAACGTCTTTACGAAGGAAATGCTTGGAAAGAAATTGTTGCTAATGCTAAAAAGAATAATAAGCCAATTCATTTCATCGGACTAATGTCAGATGGAAATGTTCACAGCAATATTTCACAGCTTTGCGCGTTAATCGCTGAATGTGATAATGAAGATATCGAGGAAGTGTATATTCACGGACTGCTTGACGGGCGAGATGTTCCTCCGTTAAGCGCATTGAAATATTTTGGCGAAGTTGAAGATTATTTATGGTCTCTTCGCGCGCAGGGAATCAAATCCGGGAAAAAACGTGATTATTTTATTGCTTCAGGCGGCGGAAGAATGATTACAACAATGGACAGATATGAAGCTGACTGGAGTATCGTTGAGCGCGGCTACAATGCGCATGTTCTTGGCGAAGCGCCGCTTTTCCCTAATTGTCTTACCGCGATAAAATCACTGAGGGAAGAATATAAAGTTGACGACCAGTATCTTCCTGCATGGGCGGTCCATAAAGCTGATGACCCGGCAACTCCGGTTGGAAAGATTGAAGATGGTGCAAGTGTAATAGTTTTTAACTTCCGCGGTGATCGTGCAATAGAAATCAGCCGCGCGTTTGTTGAAGATGAATTCACAAGTTTTAACAGAAAAGTTCATCCCGCGGTAACTTTTGCCGGGATAATGGAATACGACGGCGATTTACATATTCCTCCACGATATCTTGTTTCGCCTCCTGCGATAGAGCGTACTGTATCGGAATATTTAGCCAATAATAATATTTCACAGTTTGCGATAAGTGAAACGCAGAAATTCGGTCATGTAACTTACTTTTGGAACGGAAACAATTCCGCGAAATTTAATGAAAAGACAGAAGAATGGGAAGAAATTGAGTCAGACAAAATCGCTTTCGATGAAGCTCCGGCAATGAAAGCGCGGGAAGTTGATGCAGATCTTGAAAAAGCTCTTAAATCAGGTAAATTTAAATTCTTAAGGGTTAATTTCGCAAATGGTGATATGGTCGGTCATACCGGCTCTCTTCCTGCAGCGATTGAAGCTGTGAAAACCGTGGATGAAGTTATCGGAAAACTCGTTTCTTTAATTGATGAAATCGGTGGAACAATCGTTATAACAGCCGATCACGGCAACTGTGAACAAATGATTGCTGTTGATAAAAAGACCGACACTCCGATAATGGGTCCGGGCGGTAAATACAAGCCGATGACAAGTCACACTTTAAATCCTGTTCCTTTTATAATTCATGGACCTGATACTGACAAATATGAATTAAACAAAGAGTTGAAAGATCCCGGGCTTGGTAATATTGCGGCAACAATATTGAATATTCTTGGTTATGAAAAGCCGGAAGATTATTTACCCTCGATTATTGAAGTGAAATAAGAAGAGATTTGATTTAATTGACCTAATTAACCTAATTGATCTAAACAAGTTACAAAAATCAATACATTAATTTTTTTTGGGATTTTATAGAGAAATTAGAAATTAGGTGATTTAGAAATTTTAACCCTAACACCGGGAAACCATCATGAACACTTCTACTTTTATGCAATGGCTGATAACTATTGCCGGAATAATAGTTCTGGCAAAAGGTATATGGATGATTGTGCGTCCTCAATCGGCATCTGATTTTCTTAAGAAATGGACTAATATGCCGGATTGGCTGCTGAAAACAGTTAGCGTAACTTTATTTATTTTCGGTATTATTTGTGTTATTGTAGCAACAATCAATTCCAAAAACTATAAAATTGCAGCCACTTTGATTCTGGGAACAATTTTTATAGTTGCGGGCTTAATTTACAATTCGAGGGAAACATTAAAACATCTTTGCGCGCCGTGGACCAAAGGCGGGAAAGTATGGATGGGGATTTGGGGTGTTGTCTCAATTATTATTGCTGCAGCATTACTCTGGATCGGGATTTTTACTAAGTAAAATCAGTCAAAAACAAAAGTGTTCTTTTTCTTGTCCCACCATGTTGCCCAACTTGCCGCATTAGTAAAATCCTCGTCTGTCCAGAAAAGGAGATAAAATTCCGCATTTTCACGAACATCCGGATACTGGTTTGTAAGCGCACTAACAAATACACCAATCATATCTCTGCTTTCGATATCACCGATAATATCTGCGGCATCCTGGCGAATATCTTCTACAGGATCGTTCAAACACTTTGTAAGCGCGGGAAGCAACGGTTTAAGGACATCAAATGAAAAGGCAGCATCGAGGACTTCACTTCTAACGGTAGGATACTTACTATTCAGTAATCTGTCAAATTCTTTTAATACATAACGTGATCCTTTATCCTGCTTACCTATTTGCCGAACTGTAGCGATAATAACGGCAACGTCCTGTGTTTGCAATTCTTCTACCAGAGTTCGAGTAGGAATTCTTTTTTTTGATTCTTTTTGCTTTTTTTTCGCTACTTCAACAAAATTAGTAACAACGGGAATAGAAGGTTTAATTAGTTTTGCCGATTTTGCCGGAGAAGATTTTTCACCTGCGAAAGCACAAATTGAAGAGAACATAAAGGATAAGATTACTGCAAAAGAATAATTTTTAATCATAAAGGTGTCTCGAGAAAAATTAATAAATAATCATAATTTGTCTAAATATGTCAGCAAGATTTATTCCCTGACAATTTGATTTCGACTTTTTTTGTTAAATGTCGTTATAATAAATCAAACTATATTAGTTTCTGAGTTTATAGATGATTTAATATTAATTATTATTGAGAAAAATATTTACACTTTTTCCTGATAAATAATATTTATTGCACTTTTTAATATTGCTTTCCGGTAATAACATGTTTTTATATTCTATATTAATGCCACTAATTCTACCAAAAATCACTTTATTACGCAAAGTATATTTTTTTTTGGTATAATATTGACGGATTTTAACCTTTTTTTGCCTTTTTATATGCATAATAATATCTTTAAAATTGAAGTTTATGTTCCGGAAACCCACTGCGAAGCATTAAAAACAGCAATGTTTAATTCCGGAGCAGGCAAACTCGGCAATTATGACTGCTGTGCTTGGCAGAGTTTTACGGGAACAGGTCAGTTTCGCCCTTTAGATGGCAGTTCTCCTTATCTTGGACAAACCGGTCGGATCGAAAAAGTAAAAGAAATAAAGATAGAGTTGATCTGTGAAGAAAAATATTTACATAAGGTAATCGAAGTAATTAAAAAATTCCATCCTTATGAAACCCCGGCATTTCAATATTGGGAAGTGGGGACAGGGTAAGCGGTATTCGCGAAGCGCCCGGAGAGTTTCGGGCAGTATTTCAATAATCCAATAATTCATCCTGTAATGATTAAACATAAAAAAATACGAAGTGATTTAAGCAACATTCTTTTAAAAGATTTTGATTATGGCGCGTTTCCAAGGTGTAACGCCCAATGGATTTGGCATCCGAACTCTCACGGTACCGATTATAAAGTTCTGCTTTTTAAGCGCTCTTTCACGTTGAAAACATCTAAAACTTTTGTTGTACACGTCTCTGCCGACCAAAGATTTGAACTTTTTGTTGATGGAGAAATTATTGGCAGAGGACCTGAACGCGGAGACAGATTCAACTGGTTTGTTCATTCTTACGAAATAAAATTACCTAAAGGAAAACATACAATAGTTGCCCGCTGCTGGTGGATTGGCGATATGGCTCCTTTTTCACAAATATCAATTCGCGGCGGATTTCTTCTTTGCGCGGAAGATGAGATGCACGAAATTCTTTCGACAGGAATTGCTGACTGGCAGGTTTCTGAACTTGATGCTTATAAATTCAGGCGTTCAACCGTTTTGGGTGGTTCGGGTACGCAGGCGGAAACAACAGTAATCGCCGAGAACCTGCCATCTGATTACAGAACCGGGAGAGGAATTAAATTTATTAGCGCGTCATGTCATTTTAAAAATGCCGGGGCTGTTACAAATGGAAATATTGGTTCGTGGTGGAAGCTGACACCGTCAACTTTGCCTGAAATGATGAATTTGCCTGTAAAAGGAATAAAAGTTTTTCACGCGGAAGTTTTAAAAAAGAAATATAATAAAAAAGCCCGACTAAAAAGAGAAAATAATGATAAAAAACTTGCTGATGAATGGCAAAATCTCCTCAACAATAAAAGGGATCTGACAATCGACAAAAAATGTCGATTGAGAGTCTTAATCGATCTTAAAAATTATTATTGCGCTTATCCTTCTATGCTTGTAAATAAAGGTAAAGGCAGTTCAATGAAAATTCAATGGTCAGAATCTTTATTTGAAAAGCTTGAAGATTTCACAAAAGGAAATCGCGATGAAGTTTATGGTAAAATTTTCCACGGCGAAGGTGATACATTTCTGCCGAACGGTAAAAAAACTTTCCTTGATACACTTTGGTGGCGCGCGGGACGTTATATTGAAATTTTGATTGAGACAGCGAATGAGGAATTAAAAATTGAAAACTTTTCACTTCACGAAACTCATTACCCTTTTAAAAAAGAATCAAAATTTCTCGCATCCGATAAATCACTGACTTCGTTTTTCCCTATTGCATGGCGAACTATGGAAATGTGTTCTCATGAAACTTATATGGATTGCCCTTATTTTGAGCAATTAATGTATATCGGCGATACCCGCCTGGAAGTCTTAGTCAATTATATCATGACATCCGACAACCGTCTGCCGGAAAAAGCGTTGAAATGTTTTGATATGTCAAGAAAAACTTTCGGGCTTACCCAGTCGCGCTATCCATGCAGATACATCAATTTGATTCCTCCGTTTTCTTTGTGGCTGATTTGTATGACTCATGATAATTTTATGTGGAGAGATAATCCGGAACTTATTCGCGGAATGCTGCCCGGCGCCGATGCTGTCATCGCGCATTTTCATTCTTTTGTAAATAAAAATAATCTTTTGGATTATAAGTCACCATGGTGGAATTTTGTCGATTGGGTTCCCGGCTGGTTTAAAGGAATACCTTCCGGAACAGAAAACAGCATTTCCGGACTTTTAAATCTGCAATATATTCTCGCATTGAAAGCCGCTGCAGAAATGCATGAATTTTTTGGTGAAAAGTTTCTTGCGAACGAATATTTTTCCCGTGCCGATAAAATATCAAAAGCATTCAATAAAACTTTTTGGTCAGAAAAACGTGGACTTTTTGCCCATGACATCAAAAAGAAGTATTTTAGTGAACATACACAATGCCTCGCTGTTATTGCCGGTTTAGCAACTAAAAAACAGATTAAAAAGATAGCGGAAAATCTTTTTGATGATGATGTGGACAAAACAACAATTTATTTTTCACACTATTTATTGGAAATTCTACCGTTTATTGGGAAAATGGATAAATTTATTGAAAAAATCGATTTTTGGAGAGATTTGCATAAACAAGGATTTAAAACCCTGCCTGAAGCTCCGCATCCATGCCGCTCCGATTGCCACGCATGGGGAGCGCATCCGATTTACCATTTTTACACAAAGCTGCTTGGTGTAACGCCAAAAGTTTCCGGATTTAAAGAAGTTAAAATAGAACCGTATTTATGCGGTTTAAACGAAGTTGTCGGAACAGTACCTCATCCGAAAGGTGAAATAAAGGTTTCGATCAAAAAAGATGATGTTGCGGAAATTTCCCTGCCGAAAGGAATTAAAGGTGAATTTATATGGGAAGATAAAAAGTATTTGCTTAAAGGCGGAAAACAGAAAATAAAGATTTAA
>JAOZSF010000128.1 GCA_029939815.1 bacterium | reverse complement strand
CCGCACTCATCAAAAAATGTATTGAAGCAAAAGAAGCCGGAAAAGATGAAATTATTTGCTGGGGAACCGGAAAAGCAACCCGTGAATTTCTGTTTGTTGAAGATGCCGCGGAAGGAATCGCTCTCGCAACGGAAAAATATGATGGTACCGAACCCGTAAATCTCGGCGCCGGATTTGAAATTTCAATTAAAGACCTTGTCGAACTTATCGTTGAGAAAACAGGTTTCCAGGGTAAAGTCGTTTGGGATACTTCGCAGCCCGATGGTCAGCCGCGCCGCTGTCTTGACACACAACGCGCCAAAGAATATTTTGGTTTTGAAGCAAAAACAAAATTTGAAGAAGGAATCGAAAAAACTATCGCGTGGTACATTGCCAACCGGTAGCACCTCAATAAAAAGTAACAAAAGCACGTGACCGGGCAGCCCCTCGCTTTTGATTAATCCCGCAGCCTACGGCAGCGCGTGCCCGCGTATGCCGGGGCTACAAAATCAGTATCAAGTTATCGTATTCTGCAGCCGACCTCGCTGAGGTCGGAATTCTCCGCAGCCATCGGCAGCGGCTACAATTTTTGGAGTACAGTAATAAAGAATTTTTGATTAATAAAAATTCATTTACTGTGCTGTTGCAAAGCAACAGAAAAAAACTATATTTTTATACTCCATATTCCGTAGCCAACGATAATGCACTTCCCGAAAATACTGTTTCTATGTTGTCTGATCGGCAGGTGGGGTAAAAACTCTTTGCGCCAATTCGCGGTCAATCATAAACAAACCGTGCGGAGAATCTTTCATCAATTTCATTTTTTGGACGACAGCGTTTACAGAAGCTTCTTCTTCGACTTGCTCTGAGACGAACCAATCGAGAAAGATTTTACTTGCATGGTCATTTTCTGCTATTGCTATATCTACAAGGTTATTTATGCTTGCAGAAACAGCCTGTTCGTGAGCATAAGTTGCTTCAAAAGCGGCTGCAGGAGATTCCCATTCAATTGGCGGGCATTCAATGGCCTTTGGAATAACACGTCCTCCTCGCTCGTTAATAAATTTTGTGAATTTTGCGGTGTGTGCGAGTTCTTCCTGGACTTGAATACCCATCCAGTTTGCAAAGCCGGTAAGATTCAATTCTTCGAAATAAGCCTGCATTGAGTAATAAAGATATGCTGAATACAATTCCGCGTTAATCTGATTATTTAACGCGTCCTGAACTTTTTTAGAAATCATTTTTTTCTCCTTATTCTATTTATTATTATCCTATATCCTATTTTTTATGTTTCTTCTTCTCTATTTCCGTTATTCAATCACCGGTGGAACGAGGAAAAAATCAGCTGACGTTTCCGGTGCGGACTGCAATGCTGCTTCATTTGATAACGATGGTTTTATTTCATCCGCTCTTTTTACATTTTTCAAAGGGAGCACGTGAGCCATCGGCTCAACATCAGCAGTATCGAGTTCATTTAACTTATCTATATAGGAAAGTATTTCCTGAAGATTCGGGGCAAAGTTCTCCATATCAGCATCGTTTAGTTCGAGGCGGCTAAGATTTGCCACATATTCCACATCTTTTTTTGTAATCATTTTTTTGTATATTTTTTAATAGCTTTATTTGCCGCGAAAAGTTGTTTTTTCAGGGCATTAACGTCTGATTCAAGAAGTTTATTTTTACTATTAACATCATTGAATTTTAAATTAAGTTCATCGTAAGCTGTTTTATATTTTTGATAGAGCTCTGTGTTATTGTTTATCGATTCGCTCTTCTCTGATAACTGTCTTTTTAAACTTGATACTTGCTCTCTTAAATCAGATATCTGGTCTGATAACGCCTGGATATGTTTTGCTTCAACCATGGAACCTCCCTGACTCATAGTTGCCTCGCTAAGTTTTTTCGCTAGTTCCTGAATATGTTTATTTTTTTTAACAAGCAATTCATTAAGTTCTTTAACTATATCTCCCGTCTGCTCATTTTCAAGAGCTTTTTGAAAATTCAGGTTTTGCGTGATCAATTCTAATAATTGAGCCTCTTTCCGGCTGATAGTTTCTTTCTGCTTTTGAATTGTTTTCTGCATTGATGTAATTTCTTCTGACAGGTCTTTGAAATTGGCATTTACAGTAACTGTTTTAATTTTTTGAGGCATATTTTTCAGTTCATCTATTTTATCCTGTAATTCCTGAACTTTCTGTTCCGCAGAATTTTGTTTTTTGCTCACTTCGTTGAATTCAGAAGTTATACGCGCGATTTGCTGACGTAACTTTTTGTTTTCTTCAACAGTTTTCTGACTAAAACTAATGTCCGATTCTCCGGTACCAATTTCATCAAGCTGCTTCTGAAGTTTGGCAAGTGATTGCTCAACCTCACGCTTTTCATCAAGAATCTTGGTTTTCTCACCGTCCATTTCTGCGATGCGGTTCTGCAGCTGTTGTATTTCGTCATCTTTACCCGCTTCGGAATTATCTTCTTTTATCTGTTTAGCCATAGCGGCTGCGTTCTCAAGCAGTTTAACTTTCTCTGCAAGTTTAATATTCCTGTCCTGCAGTTCTTCAATTTGTTTTTGATAAGCTGCAGTTTTGTTAGAAGTTTTTCCCAACTGTTTTAATTTACGGATATTTTCGTCGAGTGATAAAATCTGTCGTTCAAGTTTAGCCCCCTTAGCACGTTCCTGACTTAATTGAACTTTCGTTTCTTCAAGTTTGGACTCTAACTCAATATATTTTTTAGATGGTATAGTGTTTTTTTGCGTTTTTGATTTTGAAGCCGATGATAAAAGACCGACAAGTTTATCTCTGACATTATTTCTGGCTGAATTTTTTTGTGCAGCGTTAAGATCAATAGTGAGATTTTCAATTTTGTCTTTGAGGTCGGTATTTTGGGATTTTATTTCCGCGAGTTGTTCTTTCAGGGCTTTAGCTTCATTTTTATATTTTTTATTTAAGATTTTTTCCTTTTGTTTAAATTCCTGTTTGATCTTCGCGCGTTCAAGAGAAACATGTTTTTTGATAATATCCCTTACCTGCGGACTTAGTTTTGCCATATCGCCTTTTGCGCCGCTCTTTATCTCTTCGGCAGATATTTTAGCGTCCTCAAGCCATTTTTTTACTAACTTATTTTGATTCTCATTTTGTGATATGTCAAGATATTTTTGATACCATTCAACCGCCCGGTCTTTATCTTCGAGATGGTCATCGTAAATTGACGCGATTTGTAAATAAGCATCTTCATAATTAGGATCGATCTGCACGGCTTTGTGGAACAAGCGCAGTGCGTCTTTATATCTTTCGGCCTCCTGTAATTCAATTGCCTGATTGTATTTATCAGTTGCAGGTGATTTTTCTTTTTCGGAGCATCCCGATGCCGTTATTAGAACAGCTGTACATATTAAAGTATAAATTATTGTTCGCATTTTTTTCTGTGAATTTTAGATTATCGCGCACCCGCGTTTTTTATCAGCCATTTATTAACCCAGTCCGCATAAGATGTGTTAGGAGCTAATTCGAGATAATAGGTAAAGCTTTCTGTTGCGTCCGCCGGTTTTTTCAGTTTAATATAAGCCAGGCCCAGTGTAAGATAACTATCAGGGTATTTCGCGTTTTTTTCTATTGCCGTTTTAAAGTATTTAACAGCCGTTATGTAATTTGTTTGAGAAAAGTACACAAGGCCAAGATTGTGATACGCATTCGGAAATGACGGATTAATGTTAATCGCTTTCTGGAAATATTTTCTCGCCTGATCATATTCATTTTTCTCCATTCTTTTTACACCTTCCATAATTACCTCATCATAACTTTGCGGCACCTTCCGTGCAGCTTCAAGTTCTCTTTCCTGCTGTTCGATTATCAGCCGTCTCTCCTCTTGCGCTTTTCTTAATTTTTCGAGTTCTTCCTGTCTGCGTTGATTTCTTTCTTCGGCTTCTATCTCGCTGTATTTTTTCTGAAGTTCTTTAATTTTAGAAATTGTAGCATCGAATTCCTCTCCCGGTTTTTTACAGACATCAAGATATTTTGAATAGTATTCAATTGAAAGTTTTAAGTCGTTAAATGCTGTTTCATACAATTTGCCGATTTCTTTATTAAGATATGTTCTTTTTTCATCGGTAACAATAGCTCTCTTGTAATATTTCAGCGCTTCTTTAGGAAGTTCATTCGTCAATGAAATTCTGGCAAGATTTTCATATCTGTTAGCTTCCGCCTGAGTCTGCCTGTTCCTGATATCCTCTCGTGAAATATTCTGAGGTCGGGTGTTTTGGGCAGCTGCTTGTAAGTTTGGATTTGTTACAAGAGATTGTTGGATTTTCTTTTTGAAAGATTCGGATTCCACATCCGCAAGCTCCGGATTCAATTTCTGAAGCAATTTGTAGAACGATTTCGTTTTTGCAACATTATTAAATTTATCACGGTAAATCACCAAAAGATGATGAACTATCGATGAATTATTCTTATCCAGAACTAATGCCTGCTCATAAGCATTTACCGCTTTCGCCCATTGCTCGCTCCGCTCATAACATTTACCAATGGCAGAATAAAGCTCAGCGTTATTGTCGCCCAATGAGGCTGAATGAAGATAATTTTTGGCTGCCGCGTTGTACTCTCCGCTATAATAAAACGCGTTTCCTAATTTAATGTATAAAGCAGGATTCTTTGGATCGTAGGTGGCAGCATACAAATAAGAAAGAATTGCGGGTTTCCACTTCTTTTTTGCAGCATAAGCGGAACCAAGCCCAATCCAGGCTAAAGCGTTTGTCTGTTCCGTCAGTTCAAGCGCGGTGGAAAATTCACCGCCTGCGTATAATGGCCAGCCAAGTTTCAGGTATGTATAACCGAGACTAATATGAATATTAGCGTTATCTCTAAATTCACGTTTTAATTCATTAAAAATCCACGCGGCCCTGCCGTAATTTCCGGCCTCGAATGCGGCATTACCTTCCTGCGCGAACTGCCCCGGAGTAATTTTTCTCTTACATCCTGTGAGAGGATAAATCAGCAGTAGAATTATTGTTATTTTAGTTATTAATTGCTTCATATTTATTAAAAAGTATGCTCTTGATTTGGAAACTCGCCTAAATTCACTTCTTCAATAAATGTTTTAACAGAAGTTACCGCCGTATCCCGGAAATTTGAATATTGCTTAACAAATTTCTTTGGTTTATCAAACCAGCCAAGCAAATCGTGTGTTACAAGTATCTGGCCGTCACATTCTTTTCCAGCGCCGATTCCAATAGTTGGGATTTCAAGTTCCTCTGTTATTTCCCGCGCTAATTCTCCGGGAATACATTCGAGGACTACCGCGAACACTCCTGCATCCTGCAAAGCCTTTGCTTCTTCTTTAATAATTTCCGCCGCATCAGGTGTTTTTCCCTGAACTTTATACCCGCCGAGCTGAAGTACTGTCTGCGGTTTCAATCCTGTATGTCCCAGGACAGGAATATGCGCGTTAAGAATTTTTTTCACTGCGGGAATGATATTCATTCCCCCTTCGATTTTCACCCCGGCTGCTCCCGACTGTTTAACAAGCCGGCCGGCATTTCTTACTGCCTCTTCCGGATTAATTTCATAAGAAAGAAAAGGCATATCCGCAACTACGGGAACATTTACCGCTCCCCGTACAACTATTTCGGTATGATATGCCATTTGGTCCATAGTAACGGGTAACGTTGATTCGTATCCCGCGACAACATTTCCGAGAGAATCACCGACAAGCAGAAAATCTATATCGCATTCTGACAGCCAAGCTGCTGTAAGTGCATCATAAGCGGTAAGCGAGATAATTTTTTCTTTTCTGTCTTTTTTCTTCTGAAGGTGAAAAAGAGTTCTTTTTTTTGTATTCGGTTTATTTTTCAAAAAAGCTTCCATTTGTATAAATTATTATTTTACGTATATTGTATCACTTAATGGATTTTTTTTCAAAACGTTATTTTTTAAAAAATACGGATATTTTAAATTTTCAAATTATTATTTGACATTTTTTTGCATTTTCGCAAAAACGCAACCGCAATAATGCAATACAACAAAACTCAAATTCCTCATATTCAACCATTTTCAGGCACTTTATTTTTATGGCATAAAACTTGTTATTAATTAAATAGGTTATATTATTTGCTAATTAAAATTATTACTATGAAATATAAAAAATCTAA
>JAOZSF010000127.1 GCA_029939815.1 bacterium | reverse complement strand
ACCTTTGACCTTTGACCTTTGACCTTTGACCTTTGACCTTTGACCTTTGACCTTTTAAACTTTAAATCCTTTAAGTAAATGACTGAACTAAAAAAAATCACAGATTATCTTGATGAATATTTAAACATCAACGCTTTCAGAGATTACAGTCAAAACGGTCTGCAGGTTGACGGCAAAAAAATCGTTAAAAGAATTGTCGGTCTCGTAGATGCTTCACTTGACGGTTTTATTGCCGCAGCTGATTCTAAAGCGGATATGATTATTGTTCATCACGGACTTTTATGGGGGAAACCTGTTTCATTAACAGGAATTTTCTACGAAAGAATTAAAACTCTTATTGATGAAAACATTTCCCTTTACGCGGCACACCTTCCGCTTGACGCTCATAATGAATTAGGTAATAATGCTCAACTTGCTCTTGCAATTAACGCGGAAATAATCGATTGGTTTGCTGAATACGGAGGAAAACCGATCGGCTGCATCGCAAAGTTTAAAAAGAAACGACCGCTAACAGAAGTTATCGATGAACTTGATACAGCCATAAATACACAAAGCCGTGTCTTTGATTTTGGAACAGAAGAAATACAAACCGTAGGTATCGTAAGCGGAGCCGCCTGTGATGCGCTGCCGGAAGCAGCATTGCGGGAAGTTGATTTATTTATTACAGGAGAGCCGCGGTTATCAGCTTTCCATGAAGCCCGTGAATTTAATATAAACGTAGCTTTCGCCGGACATTATGCCACAGAATGTGTCGGCATACAGGCGCTTATGAATCATTTACCGACTTTATTTGATGTTGAAACATTATTTATAGATGTTCCGTGTGAAATATAGAATTTAAAAATTATGTCTGAACTTGCACCAGAAATCCCACCGGAAGAAATTGTTATTCCGTCTTTTTTTCTTACCGGATTTAAAATATTCCTGCACCGATTTTACTATTTTGCTATAGTCGGCATACTGCCGGTTATAGCTCTTGTCTTAACTTCTATAAGCGAATATTCAATTAAAACTTCCGGCGTTTCCGCGTGGATGCAAGGCAGTACTGCGCTTTCCATATTCCAGTTTTTAATCTACGCAATTCGCTTCTTTTCTTTCGGTGCAATGATTGCCGCGTGGACATGGCTTACCGGAGATATTATTTTTGGAGAAGCCAATTCTTCCGTTCCTTCTATTTCTGATGCAGTTACAATCGCATGGAAGCGTGGTGTCAGAGTGTCTTTTTCAACTTTTTTTGCATGGATGCTAATCACTCTTTACGCACAATTCGCACTTTTCTTCTGCAAAGCCGCCTGGGTAATATTTTTACCTGCCGGATATATCGCTGCTTTCACAGTTTTTCTTTTAGCTGCTTCATGGGCGATTTTACCTGCGGCTGCATTAATTGGAAAATTCATTTTTGCGGTTCCTTTGGTGATTTTTGAAGAAATGCCTTCACTGATGGCTGTTTCACTTTCATCAAAACTTGTTCCGTTTAAATTCGCGGTGTGGAAATGGCCGTTTATTTTACTGTGTGGAGTGATTTTGATTCTCACAATAGTTATTCCGTCATGGACCTATATCGATTCTTTTGTAAATATTATTGCCGGTACCGTCTCTTCACCTATATACAATTTAAAAATACAAATCGTCGGCGCGGTCTGGCTGCTCATTACGGCTCCGCTTGCCATATCGGTTTTAACTGCCTTTTATTTTATGAACAGTCCGCGATATTGGACTGATGAAATTAACGAAAAAAATACTGATAAAAATGACTGAACTCCAAAAACGAATTCTTACCGGCGACCGGCCAACAGGACGGTTACATCTTGGCCACTATGTCGGTTCGCTGCAAAAGCGTGCGGAACTGCAAAATGAGTTTGACACAATTCTTATCATCGCCGATTTGCACATGCTTACCACAAAACCAACCCGTGATGATATAGACCAAATAAGCGGAAATGTTCGCGGAATGGTCTTGGATTATCTCGCTGCAGGAATTGATCCGGATAAAGTTACAATTTATCTTCAATCAATGATCCCGGAAATATACGAGCTGAATTTAATACTCGAAAATCTGGTTACCGTAAACAGATTAAGCCGACTCCCCTCTCTGAAAGAAATGGCTCGCGCGGCTCATATCGATGATGAAGAAATGCCTTTCGGTCTGCTTGGCTACCCCGTTCTTCAGGCAGCTGATATACTTTTACCGAGGTCAAATCTTGTTCCTGTCGGTAAAGACAATATCTGTCACGTTGAAATCACAAGAGAAATTGCAAGAAGATTTAATAATCTTTACGGAGAGGTCTTCCCCATTCCCGAACATATGGTTGGAAATGTACCCACTCTTGTAGGCACAGATAATAAAGCAAAAATGTCAAAGAGCCTTGGAAACTGCATTTTCCTTTCTGACGATGAAAACACCGTAAATAAAAAAGTCCGCGGGATGTATACCGACCCGAAACGCATTCGTGCGGACATTCCGGGAACCGTTGAAGGAAATCCTGTTTTTATTTATCACAACGCTTTTAATTCAAATAAAGAAGAAGTTGCCGATCTTAAACTGCGGTACCAAACAGGAAACGTAGGTGATGGAGAAGTTAAAGACAAGCTCGCAAAAGCAATCAATAGTTTTCTTTACCCGATGCGCGAACGTTACGCCAAATATGAATCCGAAAAAGGATTGGTTGAAGCAATTGTAATGGACGGAACAGAACGCATGCGGGAAATCGCGAGAGAAACCATGCGGGAAGTCAGAAAAGCCATGGGGTTATCAGGTTCATGGAATAGAATAAGAAGAACAGCTGATAAATACAGGAAAAAACGGACCTAATTAACCTAATTGACCTAATCTAATTAAACAAATGATTAGTAAAACTAAAAACAAAGTCGCATATATGGGACCGCCAACCTCATTCTCAAATCAGGCGGCGCTCCAGCATTTTCAGGAAAATGCTGATTTCATTCCATGCGAATCAATAGCTGATGTATTTGAAGCGGTTGAAAACCGCACCGCTGATTTCGGGGTTGTTCCTGTCGAAAACTCAAACGAAGGAATGGTAAGTCACACACTTGACATGTTCATAAAATCAGATGTGAAAATTGTTTCGGAAGTTTTCCTTGACATCCATCTTAATTTGTTGAGCAACTCTGAATTCGATGAGATTACAACAGTTTATACAATCCCTATCGCGTTCGCGCAATGCAAAGAGTGGTTCAGAAAAAAACTGCCGAACGTTAAGCATATTGATACATACAGCACCGCCCATGCCGCGGAACTTGTATCCAAAATGGAGAACTCTGCCGCTGTAGCAAGCAGCCTTGCGGCAAAAATGTATGGACTGAAGATTCTTGCCGGCGCTATTGAAGATTACGCGCAGAATACTACGCGATTTCTAATTATAAGTAATAACATATCACCTAAAACCGGAAGCAGCAAAACATCGTTGCTTTTTGCCATTAAAGATTATGCCGGAGCTTTATATGACGCGTTAAAACCGTTTTCGGAGGCGAAAATCAATCTGTCCAAAATCGAAAGCCGGCCAAACAAAGTTCAGGCGTGGGAATATTTCTTTTTTGTTGACTTGATCGGTCATATTGATGACGAGAATGTCTCTAATGCCGTTAAACAGCTGAACGAGCACTGTGATTCGGTAAAAATTCTTGGTTCATATCCTTATTTTCCGGCTTCATAATTATTTTAGCGTGACTTTTTTTTGATTTTGTGGTAAAATATATAATAATAATAACTTTAACAAGGAGATTTAAATGGAAATTTCTGTAACCGCAATACACTTTGAACTTAAAGATTACTTTAAATCTTTATTAACACAAAAACTGTCAGCAGCATTGAAAGTTTTTCCAGGTCCAATTACAAGTGCGAAGGTAAACATTTCGCTCGATGCTTCTGAATATGAGGGTACCGCAATCATAAATTTTAAAACTCATAACACAATTACCGCATCGGCCAGAGATAAAGATTTGCGGGTAGTTATTGATGAGTTGGAAGACAAAGTCGGTGTTCAAACCAGGAAATTGAAAGACAAAATTTCAGATCATCATAAAAAAACGCATTCGGCTCCTAAAAAATAAATTCTCCGTATGAAAAGCAAAAAAATATTTGTTACTGTTCAGGAACTTATAGACGGTTTGGGCGATGAAATGAAATTCAAAGTCATTTCAGGCTTTAACGGTCTTAACAGGCATATTACCGCCGCGGAAGTTAACCGCCCCGGTTTAGCTCTCACTGGTTATTATGAGCATTTTGCCAAGCACAGACTTCAGGTTCTCGGTCTTGTGGAAATGAACTATTTGAAAAGCATTTCTTCGGCTGAACATTACAAAAGACTTGCTCAACTAATGCAGATGCGAATCCCGGCATTTATTATTGCAAGAAATTTTGTTCCTTTGCCTGAAACAGTAGCTCTGAGCAACAAATATAATGTTCCTATCATCAGAGTTCCGGGCGTTACAATGAAAGTTGTAAATAAAACATCAGCGTGGCTGGAAGATCAATTTTCACCTTCCACTAAAATACACGGTGTTCTCATGGAAGTGTATGGTATGGGTGTTCTTATTATGGGAAAAGCAAGCGTCGGGAAAAGCGAGTGCGCATTAAGTTTGGTCGAACGCGGTCATATTTTGGTTGGAGATGATGTTATTAAGCTTAAACTCACTGAAGGAATTTTTGTTACCGGCTATGCAAATCCGATGATCGGGCATCATATGGAGATTAGAGGAATTGGAATCGTTAATATACAATCTCTATACGGAGTTAAATCTGTAAGAACGTGGAAACATATTGATTTTGTTGTTACCCTTGAAGAATGGCAGGAAAACAAAAGTTATGAACGTTTGGGCATCGACAATAAATTCATCGATCTGCTGGGCGTAAAAACTCCTAATGTACTTATTCCGGTTAAACCCGGGCGCGATGTTGCTTTACTTATTGAGACAGCCGCGCAAAACGAAAAACTTAAAAAACTTGGCTTCAATGTCGCAAGAGAATTCAACGACCATTTGATTGCTTCAATGAACAAAAAAAATTGTAAATCCAACTGACTTAAACTGTGAATAATAACGAAACAATTCGCGAAATAACTGTTATTAATAAATTAGGCATTCATGCTCGGCCATCCTCTATGCTGGTGCAAATCGCTAATCAGTTTGAAGCGGATTTATTTGTATCACATGATGGACAGGATGAAGTTAATGCAAAATCCATCATGGGTGTAATGATGCTTGCTGCAGGTCAGGGAACCAAACTCCAGTTCAGAGCTGTAGGACCCGACAGTGAAGAATTACTGGATAAAATTGAACAACTTATAAACTCTAAATTTAATGAGGACTAATATTATGAAATTTTTTATACTTTCAATATCTTTTGCTTTTATCATGATGCTTTTCCCAAATGAAGTCTTTGCAGCCGAAGACAGTAATTTTGGATATGTGATCAGATTATACTGGCTGGGTGATCCTGTGGAAAATGATATGGACTTGATTCTTAGAAATCCGAAGGATGCCGAATCAGCTAACACTTATGCTCCGTTAGACTGTTTTTATGGTCAGCAAAACCCGGACTGGGGAATTCCTAAATACGATCTTGACGACCCTATATGGTCTTCTGTTTCTTACGGAGAAACAAACGTTGAACAAATCTTCTCACGCGAATTGTTGGATATCGGCACTTTTACCATAATCTCCCGCGCTCATACCGGCTCAGCAAGATGCTGGATTGAAATTGAAAAATGGAAGTTCGAAAGCATTGAATACATTGATGAAAAATTACTTACTGCCGATACCACATCTGATGAAGCCCGCTGGCTTAAGCAAAGCACATATCGTGATATGAACATTCGGCCGCTAAAATTCAAGCAGAACAAAAGAACCGGTAAATATTTGCTTAGAGTCACTCAAAACAACCTTCCGTCTGAGTTACCTACTAACGAACTCGTGAGAGTTTACCTTAATGAAGAAGCTGTTTTTACCGATGACGGTTCTCATTGGAAACAAAGTGCAAGCGGAAAAAAATACACTATCAACAAGCCGTGGTCGATGAAGGTTCTTTTAAATTCCAAGAGTGAAATATATGTCAGAAGTTTTGCTGAAAACATATATAAATCAGCACAGGTCAACTGCAATATATTTATCGGCGAGTATCTCGGCACAAATTCCTTTAGAACAAATAAAAAATGTAAATATAAATATAAAGAACACAAGGAGCTTAAAGGTAAATAATTTACCTGTTGACTCAATTTAAAACCTTTGATATAATATCGCCCCACTTAAAGGCGGTGTAGCCAAGTTGGCCTAAGGCGCTGGTTTGCAAAACCAATATTCACCGGTTCGAATCCGGTCGCCGCCTCCA
>JAOZSF010000126.1 GCA_029939815.1 bacterium | reverse complement strand
TCAAAAATTTCTTTGCATCCTTTTTTCGCTAATTCCAGCATTTCGGAAAGCTGGTCGCCGGTGAAAGGTTTTTCTTCCGCGGTGCCCTGCACTTCGATAAATTCACCCGCATCGGTCATAACAACATTAAAATCGACTTCCGCGGCAAAATCTTCGCTATAATCCAAGTCAAGCAGAGCTTTTCCGTCAACTATTCCAACAGAAATAGCCGCAACTTGCTGTTTGAGCGGATTACCTTTAATAATATTTTTCTTTTGTAATTTTTTTATGGCTAATGATAACGCGACATAAGCGCCGGTAATTGACGCGGTTCTTGTTCCGCCGTCAGCTTCAAGAACGTCACAGTCAATCCAGATTGTGCGTTCGCCGAGAGCTTTAAGGTCAACCACCGCACGAAAAGACCTTCCGATAAGGCGTTGAATTTCCTGAGTTCTGCCGGACACTTTTCCTGCTGTGGATTCGCGCATTTTTCTCTGTCCGCCGGCATAAGGCAGCATATTATATTCGGCGGTAATCCAACCTTGTTTTCTGATGCCTTGCTGAATCATCCATCTAGGAATTTTATTTTCAATGGATACAACGCAGACAACGCGCGTGTTTCCCGCTTCAATTAACACGCTTCCGGTTGCGTTTTTGATGTAATTAGGAGTAATTTTAATTTCGCGAAGCTGGTCATTCTGTCTACCGTCATTTCTTGCGAGGTCAATTTCAAGATCTTTTAAGTTTTTAATTTGTGTCATTGGAATAGTTAATAGTTATTCGTTATTTGTTATTCGTCGAATATCCGCCGAAGGAGGATTATTTGTTATAGAACACAGCAATTGCCGTTCAGTTTCTGTGCAAAGTCAAATTAAAGATCATTTAAAATAATTTAACATTCGGATTTAGAGAAAATAAAGAAAAAAGAAGTATTCCCAGTGCAAAAAATGCTGCCGGCATAATAATAAAAGCAATATCTGTCCGTCTTAGCGCCGTTTTTACTTCTTTAGCCTCTGTTAAATCACCGAGTTCTTTAATTAGTTTTTTAGCTTCATTAATATCTCTTAATAAGCTAGGACTCCATAAAATCCAAGATGTTGGTTTGTTATATTTTCTTAACAACTCTCTTAATTTTAAATAGTGATGATAAAAATTAATAAAAGATAAAATCATTACCGGAAAAAATATAAATATAAAATATTCTTCTTTCATTATCTTTCTTTCATTTTCATCTCTACCGACATAAAGTCGGAAGGAGATAATCTTTTTCAAATGTTTTTTGTGAAATTCGTGTTTAAAATTATTTTACGACAAAATTTATCAATCTATTCGGAACAAAGATTTCTTTGATAATCGTTTTTCCTTCAAGCCATTTTAACACTTGAGGGTCATTTTTTGCCTCATTTAAAAGTTTATCTTTATCTTCATTGAGTTCCGCCGTAAGTTTTGCTCTGAGTTTTCCGTTTACCTGAACGATGAACTGAATTGTGGAGTCAATGGTTTTTGCTTCATCATAAGTTGGCCATTTTTCCTGACAAATCAGGGTTTTGTTACCGATATTCTGCCATATTTCTTCCGCGAGATGGGGCGCGAAAGGCGAAAGACATTTTAATAATGCTTCAATATCATCCCGTGTTGCCGATTTGCTTTGTGCTTCATTAGTAAAAATCATCATAGCGCTGATTGCGGTATTGAAGCGGAAATTTTTAACATCTTCGGTAACTTTTTTAATCATTTTATGCCGTGCTTTTTCTACATCAGCATCCTGATTTTCTGAGAAATCACGCTGAACTAATCTCCAAACTTTCTGTAGAAATCTGTAAACCCCTTCCACTCCGTGAGTATTCCAGGGTTTCTGCTGTTCAAGCGGGCCCATAAACATTTCGTAAAGTCTGAGGGAATCGGCGCCGTACTCTTTAACAACATCATCTGGATTAATAACATTCCCGCGTGATTTGCTCATTTTTTCGCCATCTTCGCCGAGAATCATTCCCTGATTATGCAATTTTATGAAAGGTTCTTTAGAAGAAACAGCACCGATGTCGTAAAGAACTTTATGCCAGAATCGCGCGTATAAAAGATGAAGAACCGCGTGTTCCGCACCGCCGACATAAACATCCACCGGCAACCAATATTTTTCTTTTTCAGGGTCAATTAATTTTTCATTGTTATGCGGATCTGCGTAACGAAGGTGATACCAGCTTGAACCCGCCCACTGAGGCATAGTGTTAGTTTCTCTTTTAGCCGCAGCACCGCATTTTGGGCAGGTTGTATTCACCCATTCTTCAATATTTGCGAGAGGAGATTCGCCTGTTCCTGTCGGCTCATATTTTTCAACTTCCGGCAAAGTTACAGGAAGCTGGTCTTCGGGAACGGGCACGAGTCCGCATTTTTCGCAATGAATAATCGGAATAGGTTCACCCCAATATCTTTGTCGCGAAAAGACCCAGTCGTGGAGTTTATAATTGACGGCATATTTTCCGAGATTGTTTTCTTCGAGCCAATCGGTCATTTTCTTTTTGGAATCTTTAACACGGAGGCCATTCAGAAAGTCGGAATTAATAAGTTCGCCATCACCTTCGTGAGCTTCATTTTCAATATTGCCTCCGGAAATAACCTGAACAATCGGTAAATCAAATTTTTTCGCGAACTCATAGTCGCGCTGATCGTGTGCGGGGACAGACATAATTGCGCCGGTACCGTAGCTCATCAAGACATAATCTGAAATCCAGATAGGGATTTCTTTTTTGTTGACAGGGTTAATGGCATAAGCGCCGGTAAAAACGCCGGTTTTATCTTTTGCGAGTTCAGTTCTTTCGAGGTCGGATTTATGAGAAGCGGTTTCCTGATATTTTTTAACTGCAGCCACTTGGCTTTCTGTTGTTATTCTTTCAACTAATGCGTGTTCAGGTGAAAGCACCATATAAGTAGCGCCGAAAAGTGTATCCGGACGGGTTGTATAAACTTTAATTTTTTCGGTCTTATCTTTAATTTGGAAATTAACATCCGCGCCGGAAGATTTTCCAATCCAATTCCGCTGCATAAGTTTAATTGGTTCCGACCATTCAACAATTTCCAAGTCATTTAACAACTCTTCGGCATAAGCTGTAATTTTGAGCATCCACTGGCGCATTGGCATTTTGACAACCGGATGCCCTCCGCGCTCGGATTTTCCGTCAATGACTTCTTCGTTAGCGAGAACAGTTTTTAGTTCCGGGCACCAATTAACGGGAATTTTCGCTTCATAAGCGAGACCTTTTTTAAAAAGTTGAAGAAATATCCATTGAGTCCATTTAAAATATTCCGGATCTGTTGTGTCAATTTCTCTGTCCCAGTCATAAGAAAAGCCCAGCGATTGAATTTGTTTTTTAAATCTCGTGATATTTTTATCAGTAGAAATTCTCGGATGCGTTCCAGTTTCAATGGCATAATTTTCCGCCGGCAAACCGAACGCGTCCCATCCCATTGGATGTAAGACGTTGTAATCATTCATTCTGAGGAATCGACAAAAAATGTCGGTTGCCGTATAGCCTTCCGGATGGCCGACATGCAGTCCCGCACCGGACGGATATGGGAACATATCGAGCACGTAAACAGGTTTTTTATTTTTATCGTTATCAGCAGCAGCAAAGGCTTTTTTATCGAGCCATATTTTCTGCCATTTAGGTTCAATTTCAAGGTGATTGTATTTAGATTCGGACATAGGAAGATTTAATGATTTTATGATTTAGTGATTTAATGATTGGAGAATGGAAACATAATTCCCGTAGTTCCTATAATTTTTATAATTAAGAATAGGGTTATATATTTCTATTTTTCAAGATTTAAATTGAGGATTTGTTTGATAAGCAAATCTTTAATATCATTTGAGTTATATCTTCTTAATGCAATTGCTGCAGCATTTTGTGCTGTTTCATAAGAAGACGCGCGTAATAGTTGCTTGTTTTGGGGAATTGATATTGAAGCTGTGCTTAATTCATCTATCCCCAGACCAAGCAATAAATATGCAAGAATTGGTTCAGAAGCAATTTCGCCGCACACACAGACTTTTATTGGTTTACGATTATTGTTCCATGCAAATGGACATTCAATACTATTATCGCACTTTCCGCCGGTATAAGAAACATTATGTGCAGCATCAATAACAAGTTTAATCATTCGTACAACCGCGATATTTAAGGGATCATACATATGCGCAGTTTTTTCGTTTACGCGGTCAACGGCGAGACAATATTGAATTAAATCATTAGTTCCGATGGAGAAAAAATCAGCCTCTTCAGCAAGAATATCAGCAATCATTGCCGCGGAAGGTATTTCGATCATGACGCCTATTTGAATATTTTCGTTGAAAGTTTTTCCTTCATTTCTCAATTCTTTTTTTGCTTCTTCAACGATTTTTTTTGCTGCACGAACTTCTTGAACAGTAGCAATCATCGGAAACATAATGCGAACATTTCCAACTTCACTTGCACGCAGAATTGCACGTAATTGCGCTTTAAAAATATCAGTTCTTTCAAGACACATTCTTATTGCACGCCATCCCATAAAAGGATTCATTTCTTTAGGAATATTAAGCGATGACGCAAATTTGTCTCCACCAAGGTCAAGCGTGCGGATAACTACAGGTTTATCTCCGCAGGCACGTGCAACGTGTGCATAAGCTTCATATTGTTCATCTTCACTTGGAAGGTCATTTCTATTCATAAAGAAAAATTCTGTTCTATATAAACCTATACCTTCAGCCCCTTGGTTTATTGCGTGTTCGGCTTCTTCCGGAATTTCGATATTTGCAAGGAGTGAAATTCTTTGTCCGTCGGTTGTTACTGCCGGTTCATCTTTAGTTGTAAGCAGGCGAACTTTTCTTTCAATGGCAATTTGCTGTTTATGTTTATATTCAGCGATTTGTTTTTCGGAAGGATTAATAATAATAATTCCTTCCGAACCATCAAGAATCAGAAAATCATTTTCATGAATTATTTCTGTAATATTATGTGCGCCGGTAACCGCCGGAATTTCCATTGCGCGAGCCATAATTGCGGTATGAGAAGTCGGTCCTCCGGCTTCAGTAACCAGTCCTATCACACGCTCTTTGTGCATCGTTGCAGTTTCCGATGGAGAAAGATCATGCGCGATTACAATTACATCACTTTTTAATTCTGCCAGTGATTTTTTTTTCTTTCCTGTAATGTTATGGTGTAAACGGCGAAAAACATCTTTCACATCCGCTGTTCTTTCGCGGAAATATTTATCAGAAATACCTTCAAAGGATTCTAAATATTCTTTTGCAACTGAGCAAAATGCTGCAGATGCACTTTGTTGCTGTTCTGTAATTAATTTTTTGATTTGGCTAATAAAAACTTTATCTTCAAGAATCAACAGGTGCGCGTCAAATATTTGAGCGTGTTTAAGTCCGGCTTTTTTTGCCGCTTCATTTCTAACGGCTTCGATTTCATCACGTGTCTTATTTAGAGCTTTTTCAAATCGTTTTATTTCATTATCAATCTGTTCTTTTGAAATTTTGATTTTCTGTACGCCAAAGCATTCGCCGGCAATTGGGCTAAAAATATACGCCTTGCCAATTACAATACCTTCAGAAGTTCCGATAGCTTTTATTTGTCGTTGTTTTTGCACGTTCGCAATAAGAGTAAGAGTAAGAAATATGCCGATATAATTCTTGATAAAATCAACTATTTCAATTAACTTTAATTATTAGTAAAGAACGGTTATTATATCAAAAAGCGCTTTTTTTTGCAATAATTAATAAATAACAATTGATAAATGATAAATAATAAATAAATACCGGGCTCAGGGACAAACTCATAACATCCCATATCAACCTTATCTCCAATAATTCTCGGATTGCCGTCCAAATCGGTTGAACCGATCATCCAAGCCATATTTGTTCCTGAATTTCTGCAAGGCGAAGTTTCCTGTAAATGGTAATCAACACCCGAAGAAATGAAATTCGGATTGTCAGGAATGCATTGATAATCATTAGGAAGATCATTTGTTGGAACAGTGCAGCAATAAGAATAAACAAAAGGATTGCCCGGGTAATAATTCTGCCAATTCGCCCCTTGTGCGGCAATATTATTATAAATAATTGTATTTACAACATTAACTCCATTGGTGCATGCTATTCCTCCGCCGGCTGATAAGGCGAAATTTCCTGCAATAGTACAATTATAAAATTCACTGTTATAGGAATAAACTCCTCCTCCGATCTTGGCTGAATTTGCTCCGAAAATCAAACAGTTTTCAAATAAGCCCCGTGAACAATAGACTCCGCCACCGATTTCATCTGCATTATTACCTTTTATTTCACAATCTGAAATAAAACTGCTGTAATTATATATTCCACCACCTT
>JAOZSF010000125.1:265-6362 GCA_029939815.1 bacterium | reverse complement strand
GGGGTGCCCTTTAGGGCGGGGTGTGTTCTTTATCGGTAATCTGTGGATTTTTGATTTATTATCGATGTAGAGTCGCACAAATTTTAAACCACTGAAAACACTGAATACACGGAAAAATTAAATATTTTAAACTTGTGAAAAAAATACTTCATTATTAATTGTCTGTGTAGTCTGTGTAGTCCGTGGTCGAAAAATACAAAAATATGAAAACAAAATTATTACTTATTAGTTTAGTATCAATAATCTTATCTGTGCAGCTTGCTGCCGATACAGTTTATAACTTTAATTTAGATGTAAATCCCGGCTGGCAGTTAGAAGATCAATGGGAGTTCGGCGTGCCGCAAGGTAATTCAGGAGACCCGACTTCAGGATATACGGGCAATAATGTTTATGGATACAATCTGAATGGAAACTATGGAAACGATCTTCCGGTTCGTTATCTTACAACTCTTGCGTTAGATTTTACAGATTATCATAATCTGTCTCTGAATTTTAAAAGATGGCTTGGTATTGAAAGTTCTTCTTTTGATCAGGCGCATATTCAGGCAAGTAGTAATGGAATGCAATGGATTACTGTTTGGAAACATAACGAGGTAGGATTTACAGATAAATCGTGGCAGGATATTACGCTTGATATTTCAAATGTCGCTGATGAGCAATCTACAGTTTATATTCGATGGGGAATGGGCGAAACAGATGATTCCGAAACATTTTGCGGCTGGAACATTGATGATATTATTTTTAAAGGCGATATGGTTAATCATTTGAGAATAACACCGGCAACAGGATTTTCTTATTCTGGTTATGAAGGTGGTCCTTTTACTTCTACAAATAAAACTTATCTGTTGTCAAACACAAGCAAGAGTAACATTTACTGGAGCGCAAATTCTGTAGCATCATGGCTTAATATTTTCCCGAAATCAGGCTCGCTAAACCCGGGTTCCGTTACAAACGTTACAGCAATTTTAAATAATCAAATATATTCGTTGCCACCCGGAAACTACTCTGATGTAATTATTTTCAGCAACGAAAATTTGAGCGCTTCGCATAACATAACTGTTAATTTAAGTGTTCAAGCTGTTCCCGGAGAAATAGATGTTACCGATTCAATTGCACCGATAGCTGATTTGGATATGCCGTTCGGGGAAATTATTACAGGATTGGCACGTGAGGAACAAATTATTATTACAAATTCCGACATTGTAAACTCCCTGATTATTTCAAATATTTATTTTGGCGGAGATTATTTTGAGGATTTCAATGGCGGAACCGCAAAAGATTGGGTTGAAGACGTTGACGAAAATTGGGAAGTCGTTTCCGGTGAGTATCGTGCCAAGACTTCCGGCACGGATTTTATGATAGCAAAGTACGGGGCTATAATATGGGGAGATTTATCCGCTGAAATGAAATGCAGAAGAACAGGAACAGGTGGCGATGGAAGCTCGGCGGCTTTGGTCTTACGCGCAACGTCTGATTTTGATGCCGGAGTTGCCGGTTCCGCTTACATTTTTCAAATCGCCCTGAATGGAAGTTTTGCTGTTTGGAAACAAATTGACGGTTTTGTTACTATGCTAAAAAACTGGGAAATTTCTGCAGAAATTAATTTGGGTACAAATGTCTTGCTCGCTGAAGCAGAAGAAAACAATTTGAGATTCTATGTCAACGGTGCGTTGCTGTGGGAAGGAATGGATTCCGACCTTACAGATGGACATATCGGATTAGGCGGATTTTCTAACGCAGGGAACACTACCCATTTCTTTGATGATGTGCGCGTAGGCGCTCCGGGCTCCGGTGGAAGTTTAATTAATGCGGAAGAAATATCGCTTAGTTCTCAACCTTTTAATTTTAAAAATTTACCTAATGATTTCCCGGTAACTATTTCGCCAGGAGCATCATTACTGCTTGATATAATTTACACACCGCATTTGTCTGGTTCAAATGAATCTTCTGTAATTATTGAAAGTACAGATACAAACGAATTAGTTACTGAAGTAAAGCTGGCCGGTATTGGCATAAATGATTATCTTGAAGTAACACCTGAAACCGATTATTATTCTTCCGGACATCCCGGAGGTCCTTTTTCCGTTACAAATAAAATTTACCAAATCAAAAATTCAAGTCCGAATTCTATTAATTGGACAGCTTTTTCGGCTGTGGACTGGTTGGAAATTGTTCCGGAAAACGGAACGCTTGTCGCCGGTGAAGCTGCTTTTGTAAATGTAAACCTGACTACGGCTGCAGACACTCTTGGCGAAAATATTTATAACGGCATAATAATATTCAGTAATATTACTACAACAATTTCACATGCCAGAGTTGCTGAACTAACGGTTTTCACAACTCCGGAAATAAAAGTTTCGCCTCCGGAATTTACGGTTACAAATGTTATAACACAAACTTCAACTGAAACGCTTGTAATTAGTAACTCGGCTACCGCGGACGGCAATCTTAATTTTTCATTATTCACGCGTGAAACCGATAGAAAATTATCCGCACCGGAAATTAACAGAACAGATAGATTAAAAATCGCAACATCAGCTTTAGCGAATCCTTCGCCAAACCATAAATTTTCAGGCTTCAAAAATAATGTAGATTATGTTCCCGGAGAATTACTTGTAAGGTTTGCGAAACCGACAAATAAGCGGCGGAAAATTTCAGCGATTACCGCATTGTCTTCTGCATCGATAAAAAAGGAATTTAAAATAATTCCAAATCTTGCTTTAGTAAAAATAGATGATAATGATAGTCTGGAACAGGTGTTAATTGATCTAAATAATAATAAAGATGTTTTATATGCCGAACCAAATTATATCTATAAAAAATACGAAACTATTCCAAATGATTCTAAATTTAATTATTTATGGGGTATGAGAAATATCGGACAAACTGCTGGAACGGCCGATGCTGATATTGACGCTTCAGACGCTTGGGACATTAGTATTGGCAGCCGCGAAATTATTGTTGCGGTAATAGATTCCGGCGTTGATTATTATCATGAAGATTTAAGTTCAAATATGTGGAGAAATCCCGGGGAAATTCCTGGTAATAGTATTGATGACGATAATAATGGCTTTGTTGATGATGTTTATGGGTATGATTTTGCAAATAATGACGGCGATCCGGCTGACGATAATGACCACGGAACTCATTGCGCCGGAACTATCGGCGGTGTCGGTAATAACGGTGTTGGCGTTGCAGGCGTTTGCTGGAAAGTGAAAATTATGGCTTGCAAATTCCTTGATGCAGCAGGTAGTGGTAAATCCGCCGATGCGGTTGCGTGTATCGAATATGCAACGATGATGGGAGCACATGTTATGAATAATTCGTGGGGA
This sequence comes from bacterium, assembly GCA_029939815.1. Taxonomy (GTDB): domain Bacteria; phylum Auribacterota; class UBA3054; order UBA3054; family B51-G9; genus B51-G9. Next base: position 3,030 of record JAOZSF010000125.1, on the reverse strand, counting down.
GGAAGTGGCGCTTCGCAGGCTGTTAAAGATGCGATTGATGCCGCTGCTGCTGCCGATATTCTCTTTGTCGCTGCCGCCGGAAATACTGGTGATGATAATGATGTTACTCCACATTATCCTTCAAGTTACGAATCTTCAAATATTATCGCTGTGCTTGCCACCGACCACAATGACGACATTGCTTCTTTTTCATGTTACGGAGCTGATTCCGTGGATATCGGCGCACCGGGCGTGAATATTTTAAGTTGTAAACGAGGGGGAGGATATATCTCTTTTAACGGTACTTCCATGGCCGCACCGCATGTTGCAGGTGCTGCTGCTTTGATGCGCTCTGTTGCTTCGGGTTTATCTGCTATAAATATTAAAAATGCTTTGATGAAAACTGTTGATCTACCGACAACTATTACTAATTTATGCGTTTCCCATGGTAGAATGAATATTGCCGAAGCGTTGACTGAAACAGATGCCTCATGGATAACTTTGAATCCTGAAATCAGCTACAATATTCCGCCGGGCGAAGCGGTTGATGTTGATGTTGATTTTATTGCCGGTTCTCTTGCGCCGGGGGTGTACAATGGTGAAATAAAAATCGTATGCAATGATTTAATTACTCCGGAAATTATTGTTCCGGCTGAAATGGTGGTTTTGAAAGATAGTCTTGATGTGAATCCAAAAAATAATTTGGTTTTTGAAGGATACAAAGGCGGTTCTTTTTCTCCTATTATTACTGAATTCATCTTGACAAATAAATCTAATTCTACTTTGAATTGGTCAACTATTAAAACTGTTCCATGGATTGATATTTCACCTGAAAACGGTGCCATCCCGCCTAATGAAGCTATTCAGATTTCTGCTTTCATAAACTCTAACGCTAATTCTCTTAACCCGGGAAATTATGCTGGTATTATTATTTTCAGTAACGAAATTTCCGCCGTTTCATATTCGCGAAGCCTAACTTTAAATGTTATGGATATTCCCGGAGAAATTGATATTACCGACTCAATTACTCCAATTAATGATTTGAATTTGCCTTTCGGGAAAATTCTTGTCGGCACGGAACGAAAAGAACAAATTACTGTTACAAATTTAAACAGCGCGAACAATCTGATTATTTCAAATATTCATTTGAGCGCTTTGCGAAAAACTGATTCGGCTAAATCTACTAATTCAGAATTTGGTTTTAGCGATGGTTATTCTATACTTGTTTATGCTGATGACCCAAAACATCCTGCGCCTGACACATATCTTGACCAGGCTTTAGATTATTTGGGATTATCTTATACTGCACATTATAACGCTGATTTTCAGGCTTTCCAATCTAATTTGTCTTCCGGTTCATGGGATTTAGTCGTCTTTGCTAATGATAATAGCGGACCGCCGGATTCTACTTTAAATACTCTAAATTCTTATTTAACAAACGGCGGTAAACTTATCGCATATTCATGGAAAGTTAAAGACGAACATGAACTTTGGGGAAATATGGGTGTTACATACATCAAAGATGATTCTTCACCGCCCGATCCTGTTTACTGGTGGGACTCTTCTCACAAATTATTTAATTCTCCGGAATCGGTTCCGCAATTTACTAACTTAACTACTTTTTCTTTTGTGTTTGGGCAATATACTCAACCTAACGAGAAAGGAATTGCTATCGCCGGATATTCAATTAATCCTGAACCTGATAAATCTGCAATTATTATTGCGAATCAGGAAAAATCTATCTTTAGATCTTTTCTTGATGTGCAAAATAATGCGGATATTGATAATGATGGAAAAAAAGACGCCGTTGAATTATGGGTCAACTTGATCTCTTATGAGTTAGACGCTGTAAACTTTAAATTAGAAAATATTCCTACTAATTTTCCTTGCTTAATTGCTCCGGGGAATGCACTGACTTTCGATGTTATATTCGCTCCGGATTCTATCGGTTCAGACAATGCTGCGGTTATTGTTCAATCTACTGACACAAACGAAACTATTACGATTATTTCTCTTTCAGGTGTCGGTATTAACAATATCACAAATGCAGGAAATGGTTATATTAAATTACAAAACGGACTGCTTGCGGATCAATCTATTGATTCAAATACCTGGACTGTTTATGTTGAAATCGGCGATAGCATTTCCGGCGGTGTAGATTGTATTACTGAAAATTTTATGACACACAGTAATAACGCTCCTTTCGGATATACATGGACTTGGGGGGCGCGCACCTCTGATTTTGTTGAAATTCAAAACGGGATTCCTACCGGCAAAACTTTCTGGTCAACGGAAATCAATTTGATTGCTCCTGATTCTGCCGGGACAAACTTTATTCTTTTTGGTTTTAACAATGAACCTGATTTGCACAGAGTTATGGCATGTGATAATTGGTATGCAAACGGCGATGTTATTTGGAATGATGGAAATGATTATTTTGACATCGATGGCGCTAAACTCGATTTCGCAAATAATTACGGATTTATTAATAATTGGAAATATCGATTTACTAACGGATATACTGATGTTGATATTCCCGTTATGCCGATAAAAGTTATTGTTGATGTTCCTGAACCTAGTTTCTATTTATTATTTATTATTTATCAATTATTAAGTATGAGGAAATTCAAATCATAGATTTGAATTTTCTCCGATTAACAAAGTAAGCCGCACTCTTGACCGGCGAATGCCTGGTTCCCAGTGCGGCACAATTTGAACACCGATTAACGATTTAACGATTTAACGATTTAACGATTTAACGATTTAACGATTTAACGATTTAACGA
>JAOZSF010000125.1:0-165 GCA_029939815.1 bacterium | reverse complement strand
TTCTGTCACAAAAAAATGATGATTCAAATTAACTTCAAAAAAAAACTAAAACTATGAAAAAAATTATTGTATCTCTCTGTTTATCTCTTTGTTTCGCTGCTTTCGCTGCACCACAAATAAAACATTTATCTTCATTAAAAAGCTATAGATCTGAGCAGCTGACAA
>JAOZSF010000124.1 GCA_029939815.1 bacterium | reverse complement strand
AAATATCGTAAAGCAACTAAAAAAGAAAAGTCAAAAATAATTGATAATCTTATTTCTTTAACAAATTACAATCGATGTTATGCGCGATATGTGCTTCGTTACTATCAATATGTTCGTTGCAGGAACAAATCGAAGCGGCAAAATAAAAAGAAATACGATGAAAAGTTTTTTAAAGATCTGAAAAAGATTTGATACGGAATCGAGTTGTAAAACATTAAATGAATTCACTACCATCCCATAGAAATATTAGTTGAAAAAAGAGCTGGTTTTTAATAAACTGTATCAAAAATACCCATTTTGCAAAAAAACGGGGTTTTCGGTCAGGCACTATTTACACAAAATATTATACACTACCGATTTGATTTACAACGATAAATCAAAAATATAAAATTAATAATTAATAATAAACAACTCGGCTCAGGTATTGTTCCTGTATAATACCATAATAGATGAACCGAGCCCGCTTCTGTTTTATCAGCGCCATCTACAACTATGTAATAAGTGTTACCGACATGCATATAAACATTTGTCAAAAGACTGTTCCCGGTATAAGAATTAGTTTCATTATCGTTTGATGCAATCAATGTTAACGAATCAACTGAACTGCCTGTGTAAGCAGCCAATACTGTATCGAACGAGCTGCCATAAGTACTAATATCAAGCGAAATGTTTTTTGACGGCACAAGTTTCCACCAGACAGAATTGAATGGCCCGCTACCGGCGTGAGATGGTTCTCCGGCTTCGGTTGAAGCAAGCGCGTTAGAGCCATCGGCATAATTGTAAGTTTTTTCTGTTCCGGAAATATCTATTGCGTTAGTAAAATCATCATTGAAAGGACGACTGCACGGTGAATTCGGGTCAAGGCCATGTAAAACTTCCCATGTGTCCGGCAAAGTATCATTGTCAATGTCCAAAGCAGCAACACCATTAGACCTGACAAACAAAACTTGTTCTTCAGTCAATGCGTAATTAAAAAGACCTACATCATCAAGTTTTCCTTTAAAATATTTTGAGCTTTTCGCAGAACCAATAGTTACTAAAGTACTGCCGTCAGCTCTGCCGATTGTCAATTCTGTATTAACTTCAAGAGGTCGACTGCCGGATACTCCGTCAAGATTTCCATCAATATAATGTTTGACATTTGTAATATCTCCGTCTTCAAATACTGAAGCAACATGATGCCATTGGCCATCGCAGATATATGTTGTGCCGACAATTTCTCCGCTATAAACGGCTGTTCTTATCGCGCCAACAGTTCCGAGAGTGTCTGTATGGTTTACGCGAAGAACATAGTAGCGACCATCGTCCGCATAACCCCATACCATTATAATGCTATTTATAACATCGGGTGTTTTTATCCAGAAACTAATTGTTCTCGGGTCATTGCCGCCTATTCCGGGATAATAAGTTTGTAAATTATCATTAGCACCATCAAAATCAAATGCGAAAGAATTGCTGAAATAAGCGCCATCAGCAATTCCAGGCGTATCGGTTGACCAACTTGATTCATGCGTATTAACGAGAAAACCGGGGCTTGTTCCGGTTGTGTCTATCGTGTTTGTGCCAGTTCCTTCGTCAAGCGGCCAATGACCAACCGGACCTGCCGGCATATACGGTGACGGTTCGTAAGCTTCTTCTATTAGTTTAATTAAATTAGTAACTATCGAAGGATTTGCCCCGGCAACATTTGTTGTTTCGCTTACATCATTTGATAAATTATAAAGCTGATAATTTACTTCGTTAGCAGTGCGCAATAATTTCCAATCGTTAGAACGAATCGCAATTTCAAGACTAGGATTCTCTTTACTCCAATGCTGCCAGAAAAGATAATCATGAGTTTCTGTTTGTGGTTGACCAAGAAAAGCAGGTTTTAAAGATATTCCCTGCACACTTTCCGGAACTAATTCTTTTGCATTAGCCAAGTCAAGACAAGTCGGCAGAATATCATGAAACGCTCCCTGAACATCGCTCATCAGCCCGGTCGGAACTTTTCCGGGCCAGTAAACAATCAGTGGAACTCTAATTCCTCCTTCAAAAAACTGTGCTTTCCAACCTCGTAAATCACCATTGCTGTTGTGATAAGGTTCTACATCTTCCGGATAAAATTGCTTTGGACCATTGTCGGAAGTAAACATTATCAAGGTATTGGAAGCAATTCCATAAGATTGCAGCGCATCAATAAGATTACCAATTTGCGAATCCATTCTCGTAATTATCGCAGCTCTTTTTACCATTGTGTCCGGCCAGCCTTTTGCAACGTATCCCGGCAGACTTGGTTCATCGTCAGGCACTGGCAAATATGGATTTCCGTTTATATACTGGCTTGAATTTACATGCGGTGCATTATAATTAAGTGTAATAAAAAAGGGTTTATTCGTATTTTGGGCAGCAAAACTAATAGCTTCCTGCGTTAAAAAATCTGTAGAATAACTTGTGTTTGAAAAAGTGTTGCCAGGAACCGGAATAAGTTGATCATTTCGCCAAATCTGCTTCGGATAATAATCATGAGCTTCGCGATGATTAGCATATCCATAAAATAAATCAAATCCTAAACGGGTTGGCAGCCCCGATGACCAAGCTTCACCAAGCCCGGCCTTTCCAAAAAAAGCTGTCGTGTAACCAACTTTTTTTAGTTCTCTGCCTATCGAAGGACTATTAGGAAGCTGACGTGAATTAACATCATAATGAAGAGTCCGAATATCCGTACGACCGAGATGCTGGCCGGAAATCATGCAGCTTCGCGATGGCGCGCAAATATGGCAACCGGCATAAAACTGACTGAACCTCATGCCATTCGCCGCCATTTCATCAAGCCGCGGTGTTATAATATTTGTCTGACCATAAGCTCCAATATCGGCGTATCCCAAATCATCCGCCATAATATAAATAATATTCGGCTTACTGTAATCCATCTTATCAAGCGGCGCTGGCCTATGGATATTTACATACGGGGGCGGCTCGGATTCAAACTTTTTATCATAAATTGGCAAAACATCAGCGGAACAATCCAACGCGGCAAGCCCGTAAACAGCGAGACTTGTCGCGGCACAAAATTTTGTTATTGTAGGCTTCATAAATTTGCAGTTGTGTTATTTTTTTATAAAATATTTCAAATTAAAACAAACCGGGAAAAACAATTTTCCCATACTTTTATTTTCAAGGCCAGCAATAAAAAAATCCAAAATAGCATTGGTTCGGGAATTACAGGACCTACGTAACCAAATTGTTCGTAGCCGGAAATGTTTACACTTGTGAAAAAGTTATTGGTTTCCGGACCGCTATTCGGAGAATAAAGTGTTCCGTTTGTATTATAGATGTCGCCAAAAATAATTCCCAGAGGATATTCAGTATAGTATACAAAATCTGTATTATGACTTTGAAATGAAAACTGAATTGGCGCGTCTATAGTTGTAACATTTTCATTTGTGAAATTCCAGGAAATGATTCCTGAAAGATCTTCTGTCGATTGCCAGCCGGGCGGGTCATTTATTGATACGACATTAAACGATTGAACCTGAAAACAAAGATTAGTCCCTCCGCCAAGCAGAAAAGGTTCATCGCCTTTTTCAGCAGTATATCTGTAAAAACCGTTGCTGTCGGTATAACTTTCGACAGTTGTCAGAGCTCCACGGCATATATTGCATGCAACGAATAATATGCAATAAAGAATAAGATTTTGTAATTTTATTTTACACATTATAGAACGATTCCGCTAATGGAGGAGCTTTTGGAAAAGAGTCTCCGGTCTCATCCCGAAACTGCACCAATCGATTAAAAAGAGTTTGCTTGGTTACTGTATATGCCGGATTACTTACTAAATTAGTTTGTTCGTAAGGATCTGCTTGCAAATCATATAAGTATATAACACTATTTATATCAAGGGTGGGAGAGTCATCCACCACTAATTTATATTGGTCGGTAACAACACATCGCCATCGAAAATCCCAAGTTTGTGACCAACTTCCGTTTACAGTTTTCAGGTCATATTCTTCACAATAAATGGCATCAGAATTTGGCGGTGTTTCTCCAAATATTGCCGGAGATTTGTCTGTTCCTGTACAAGTTTTTGGTATATCCAAACCGCAAAGCGAGAGAACCGTCGGCATAATATCTATCCCGCCAATCAGTGTATCAATAACAGTCTCGCCGGGAATTTTTTCCGGCCAGCGCATAAACATCGGAACGTGAAGGGATTCTTCAAAAGCAACTCGTTTGCGTAATAATCCTTGAGAACTGTGCATATCGCCGTGGTCGGAAGTGAAAACAACAAGTGTATTTTTATCAAGCCCCAACCGCTTGAGAGCTGACATTAATTTTCCAAACTCATCGTCAAGCGCTTCGCACTGTGCAAAATAATTGTTTAACTCGTCTGCATCGGGATTGCCCGCAGGGACATTAGGCCGCCGGTTGCCTGCTCTAACATTATAATGTTTATATTGTGCAGGAACTTGATCGTAAGGAGTGTGCGGCGGTCCCCAGGATAAATAACAAAAGAAAGGACGATGCCGGTTTTGCTTCATGAAATTTATCGCCAGGTCCGTTTGTGTTTTCGGCTCATATTCAGTCGGATGGATTTCGTTGCCATCGTTATCGAAATAAATCTGCCCGGTAGTGTAATTATGTCCGCGATTAAATCCTTCATAAGTTGTAAACCCGCGACGTCGCCATCCTTTTGGGATAAATCCCGGTTTGGCTACGCCATCGTAATGTGTTTTACCAACATAATGAGTTGCGTAACCGGCTTCTTTAAAAATTTCCGCGAGACAACGTTCGCCGGGAGGAAGCATTTTGTTATTCGCCATCATTCCGGTTTGATGAGGATAACGGCCCGACATGATTGTGGCTCGTTCAGGCGTGCAGAGAGGACACGTGGCGTAAGTTTTTCTCCATCGCGCTCCTTCCAGAACAAATTTGTCTAAGTTAGGAGTTTGTACCAGCTCGTCATTTATTTCTCCATGGCTAAATGAAGAAAATCGCCATTGGTCGGGCAAAAGAAAAAGCACGTTAGGCTTTTTCAGGGCTGTTGCGCCCTCAAGTAACCGAGGACCAAGCCACATCGCTGCCGCACCGCCTGCCGCTGATTTCAGAAAATCTCTTCGTGTTATTTTATTCATAATTCAATTAATAAATTCAGCAATTAATAAATTTAAAATTCTACCGTTACTTTATAATCATTTGTCAACACGTAAATCTGATTTGTCAAAGCATAATTGCTTAACGGATTGCCGGTAAGAATCACTATACGGCCGATGCCGAGCCCTCCGCCCGCCGCGTTTGTTATTAGGATATCAATGTCCGTCAATTGATTGCTCGAAAGGTCTATCCACCGCAAATGTTCTAACGTTGCCAAAGTATCAATATTGGTTATCTGATTGTCTGAAACGTCAAGCGCTTCGAGTGAGCTTAAAGTTTCCAATCCCGCTAAATTTCTCAATTGGTTACTTGCGGCATTAAGCCACTCAAGATTAGCAAGCGAACTGACAAAATTAATGTTTTTCAGACCGTTATTTTTCAGATTCAGCCAACTGATATTTGTTAAATTTGTCAGCGAATCAGCGTTAGTAATTTGGTTATGAGCCAACCCAAGCCACGTCAAATTTGTCAAAGTAGAAATCGGAGTTAGATCCGTTAAATTGTTTCGCCGCAGATCAAGCCAGATAAGTTGATTATAGTTGTTCAAAGGCGACAAATTATTAATCTGATTATCGTATAAATCAAGAGATGTAAGGTTAGTAAGCCCGGAACCAAGTTCAGGATTTACAATATCATTGCCGTAAAGTTTAAGAAAAATCAATTCCGGAGTTTTATTCACTTCCGATAAGTCTTCAAGATGACAACCATTAATCGCAAGCGAAATTATTTTCGGCAACTCTGAAAAACCGGTGATGTTAGTAAGCCAATAATCACAGATTGTCAGGGAAGACAACCACGGTATCTCAGCTAATCCGCTTACATTAGTAACCGGCATTCCGTGTGCGTAAATATTTGAAATGCCTGCTATTTCGACATTATAGATTTTGTTAGCAGGGGTAATTTTCGTGTCAATATTTGTAACAATTACCTGAAACAAAAGCGGATCGGGAAATTCTACAACTTGTAAACCGGTCTTCAATCGAAAAAAAGCGCGGTCCCAATCCCAGGCAAATGCAGTTGAATTAGTTTGCGGACTTTCTCCGACAGTAGAATTGCAGCAGATAGACGAACTTGCATAATCAAGCAGAGATGTGGAAACAGCTATAATAAATTTATTTGTTGGAGTATTCCAGGTTAGATAAACATTACCGTCATTTTTGGCAACCGAAGTGATTTCCACATCTGAAAAAGCTGTTGTAGCCGCGAAAAATAATAATATTAATAATGTTGCTTTCATTTTTT
>JAOZSF010000123.1 GCA_029939815.1 bacterium | reverse complement strand
AAAAGAACACGCTAATATTTCGGCAAGCTCAATAACCGCGTGGACTCCTACAATTTATAAGTGTGAACCGGCATGCGCCGGTCACGCGCTTGCGCTACATTATTTTCGCTTTGCGAGAAGACAAATCCAAAACCCAAAACTCAAAAGCAAAAATATTGTTGGTTCAGGTACTCCCGTTCCTGTCAGAAGAATTTCAACAATTCCGTTAGTTCCACTGCCTGTAAGATAAAGAGTATTTGAATAATCTATTTCTTCATCAGGTTGAAACATTACATTAATTGTGTCCATAGACTCTTTAGTTGCATAATAATAATTTGTTGAAACTGTAAAGAAACTGTCTATAGTTGCAAAGCTGACACTGCCGGAAACAATCCCCCCGCCGACATTAAAAATATCAAGGTTCATAGATTTAGTTTTGCTTACAGCTACTTCACCAAAATCAAGGAAGTTAACTACACTAATTTCAGGATCGGAAATTTCTTTCAGATAGCTGCTGAAACCATATACAAAATAATCCTGAGCAGGTTCCGGTGTAATAATAATAGTAAATGTTCCATCACTGCCCGCTGTGTATTCATACTCAATTATTTGTCCCTTATCCATAAATTCATTCTCATCAACCTCGAACAATCCGCCATCGCTGCCGGAAAAGTAAGAAATTCTTGAACGTGAAGTCTCAAAAGGGTAGCCATAAATATTTAAAACATTAATAGAATTTGGTACAAGATTCGATAAAATGATTCCAACCGAACAGCTCCATCCATAAATCCCGCGTTCCGCGATCAGCCTGCTGTCACCACTAATAAGTGTTGGATTCTGGCTGTACCACGCCATAGAGCCGCTGGAGTTGAAGAGCGACCAGTTTGTACCGTGGCAAGCAGGAATAGTATCCGAAGTAAGCCAGTTTGTTCCCTGTCCTACGCCTACAAACTCAAGTCCGTTGACAGTTATACCGGCGTTTGTGTTAATATTGACTGCATGAGTGAATTTTTCTACGGGATTACTTGTACCGATCCATGTATCGTCATCATCTTCCCAGGTTCTCGTGGAATATTTTGTATTCATAGTAGAAATTTTAAGATCGTCATAAACTCCATCACCGCCATAATTATATAAAGTAATATAATTATTGATGAATCCGCTATCTTTATAGTAAGCGTAAGTATAAGCCCATCGATCATAAAGATTAGTTGTCGGCATTTCTGACATCCACGTTCTTTTTAACACAAGCGGCGAGTTATTTACTGTTACTGAAATATAAGCCGGATCACTATCAAAGTCAATTGTAGAAGCCGAAAGCAAAACCTGAAGCTCACTTGATTTTACAACATTATTTGTAAAAGTTCCTACTAATGTTGCAGAATCATAAACATCATATCTCCCGCTGGCATCGCCATAAAAGATAATTCCGAAACCACCTGATCCACTTGCCGGAAGATTTTGTGACATTTTGCCAAATGTTATTGCTGAACCGTCAGCACTTGGATTAATCTTCACATCAATTGTAAATTCTCCGGAATCTTCAAAACTCCAGTTCGGAGAACAAGCTGCAACACCGCTTAAAGTCAGTTTATTGGGATTAACTGCTGTATCGCCTATTTCAGTTGTACCTACAATAGAGTATTCAACCGGAATAACTTTCCCGTATTGTCTTCCGCTAACTGTATAATCTTTATTCACGTTTCCTGAGCCGGAAACATTATTAAAAGTGTCATAAAAATAAAAAGGAGAATTCAAGTTCTTCTCAGTAGTAAAACTGGTTGATAATGACCATTCACTCCATTTGTTGCGATTGTTTTTAAATCTTGCGCGAAAGTAATTTGTTGCGCCAAGAACTGAAGTCGGGGCTTCTATATTTACCGCATTAGTTAAAAGAATCCCGCTATTCCATTTAGGGTAAGTGAAATTTGTTGTGTCATCTATCTGCCATTGAATAGAAATCATAGGCCAACCGGCGGGATCAAAATATGGTTCCATTTCCAAATTTACAGGGAGTTCCGACAAAGAAAAATGCTCACCATCAACCGGCAAAGAGTTTGTAGGTATAATCGGTCCATCGCTGTCTGTGCTGAATCCCATCGCACTTCCGGAAAAATCGCTCCAACCATTATTATTCATCACACGAACCCAGTAAAAATAATCGGAATTAACGATAGCGGAAAAATCGGCAAACTGATTTGTGTTCGGCAATCCTGAAATAATAATTGCGGTATTTGTGCTATTAATTTCCGCGCGGTAAATTTCTGAAGAAACAATATTATCACCAATATAAGTTTCCCAGGTTATTTCTACTTTGTTAGAATAAATTCCCTGCGAAGCGGTTAAATTTGCAGGCGGATTTGGCGGAAGACCTGTTTCCTGAATGTGTATGTCATCAACAAAAATCATTTTGTCCCATTCGCCAACGTGGAAAAATCGCAGGCGATGATTTGACGCTGTAGCCGTAAATTCAATATTTGTAATGATAAACTTTTCTTCAAAAAGAGGATATCGTGCAAGAGTTTCATTATCCATAAGTACCCAAAGCACGCCGCCGGTTGTTGCTCCGCGCGCACTTGCAGCCCACGAAACAGAATAAGTATGATTAGAAACATATCCGCTCATGGTTTGTGCAATTTCTGCTCCTGCACCGCACCATAGAAATGCAAATTGTGAGCCATCGGCAGCCGCAAGCGAGGGACAAAACGGGCTGTTGTATTCATTAATCACACCTACACCGTTGCTTAAAAATGGGCCGCCATAATAATCCCAATAGTTTGTTACACCCTCGAGCCAGACTCTGTCAGTTACGTCCGGTTCTTCAAAGCTAAAATTTTCGACATTAACAACAGCGAATGCGGCGGTAGAAAGTAGTAGAGATAATAATAAAGTTTTCATAGTTGTTTTTGGTTTGTTGCTTTTGTGTTGTTGTTGTTGTTAGTTAGGAAATTGATTTTGGGTACAAAATCAATTTAGTATTTAATCACTTCGGCTGATATTTTTCCGTCATCATGCCAGATCAGTTTTCTGATTTCAAAAAAGTGTAGTGCGTTTTGTGCATGGGAAATTAAACTAATGTACCAGTTCTCTCCATCTTTTATGATTTCGCTGGCGGAAACTCCTCGCATAATTACTAATTTATCCTCCGGTAAATCCTTCCATCCTTTAGCGGGATGATCGGAAACAGCGACTACAACACCATGGTTATAGCTTGAATAAAACAGATAGAATTTTCCGGCTTTTTCTATAGCGAACGGAGATTCCGGAGGAGTTTTCAAGCTTGCCTCAAGCCTTGCAAATCCTTCATCTTTCCAATGAATTAAATCTTTTGAAGAAGAAATTCCAACACAATATTCGTGAGGCGGGACAGCGCCTTTAACTTTTCTTACAGCGGTATAATAACAGTAATAAGTATTGCCAACTTTAAGTATCGATGGGTCACGGCAATCCGCCGCCCCGTCTTTTTGCCATATTCCCCAATCGCCCGGAGTAATAACGGGACCGTTGCCGATTCTTTCCCAGTTAAAAAGATCTTTAGATTTTGCGAGACCAATACACTGGCAGCAAGGATAGCTGACACCGGTATAAAGCATATAGTATTCACCTTTATGTTCAACAATATGCGGAGCCCAGACCTGATATTCATCCCATCCTTTTTCCGGAGATTGAAGAACCGGTTCGTGGATTTTCCAGTTAAGCAGGTCTTTACTTGTTGCGTGTCCAAAATTTCTTGTAGGCCATTCCGGCCAATGAGTAGCAGCTTTTCCGCGAATATAAAACAGATGAAAAAGGTCATCTTTTTTAATTATGCAATGGTCAATAACCGTCCCTCCCGGTTCGCAAAATTTTCCCGGTAAAGGGTCTTTCCCTTCTTTTAATGTTTTCAAATAATCTTCCGCTTGATCAATCATTTTTTCCGGAGAAGTGTAGCCGCTGCGCTCCCAGTCGAAGCGCGCTTTTGGTAAAGTATCGGTAAGCGTTTGTTCCGCGCGTTCAAGAAGTCTAAGAATAATGCCGTCATTTTTTTCCCAATTAACAGGAGAAATATCTTGGATTTTTGATTTCCTGATTTCTGCTAATTCTTTTCGCAAATCTTTAATTCGATCTAATTGTGTTTCCATTTCAGGTTTTGATTGTTCTATATTCTTTTTTAAAGGTTCAGATGCTTTAGCCGGCTGCGATTTACAACCGGTAAAAAGTAGTATTACAATTCCAACAATGCACAAAAAGATTTTAGGTTTTAGATTTTTCATTTTAGTTTTTTTCCGGGGACACCGAGCTCCAGCTCGGTATAAAATTTTAATCAAGTCAAAGACTTGGGTTACATTCTTTTCCTCAAATAATAAATAATAAATAATAAATAACAATTAATAAATAGAAACGGTTCAGGAATTGCCGTTCCTTTAAGTTCTACTTGCGCACTGCCGCCGCAGCCGGATAGAGTAATTGTATTTGAAAAATTTCCATCGGTAAACGGCGCAAAAGTTATATTTACAAAGTCCGGCGATTCAGGCATTGCAAAATAATTTGAGCCATCAGGAAAGGAGAATGGAGCAGAGGAATTACTAAACACTCCTGAAACAGTTTCACCGCCAAGATTAAAGATTGGCAAAAGAAGAGTTTTAGATTCACCCTGAACAATTTCTCCAAAATTTAGTTCATTTATTGATTCGAGAATTGGAATAATGCTGTTTGTGATTTCGTAGTTGCTAAACGCGGAAATAGTTTTCGCCGGCGAAACAACAATTTTGAATTTTCCATTTTCGGGTGCAAGATATTTATATTCAATAATCCCGCCGGTTCCTGCCGCTCCATAAGTAAATTCTTTCGGTGCACCGCCATCATTTGCAACAGTTTGAAAAGTTTCATCGTCAGCCCAGGCATGTCTGTAGAAAGTAAAAACATTTGAAGTTCCCGGCGTGACATCTAATTCAAGATAATAATCTCCATATTTGTCGAAAAGCACATCTTCAAGCAATTGTTTGCCGGTGTTTGCAACTCCGCTTGGCGGAGAAACATCATCAACAGTCCAGGGATAATCCTGTTCAAAAGCGCCATCGGAATCAATAGCCGCCCAGTTAGTTCCAACAAGAGTCGGGTTGCCGTTTGCGATGAAAATGCTTGATGTTTTTCCCGTTCCGGAAAAAAGAACGCTGTTTACAGTTACATCATTATCACTGCATAGATTAACATTGTGCGAATAATTATTTTCAGAATTTATTTTTGAATTAGAATCATCTGACCATGAATAAAAAGTAGCATTAGTTTCCGCTTGTTCAATTTTAAGATTGTCAATAATTCCATTCCCACCGAGGTTGTAAAAGGAGACGAAATTTTTCCCGAAACCATTTCCTTTATTATAAATATAACGATACCGCCAGCCTATTTCATACCATTGTTCTGGAACATCATTAGTATTATTCAACCAATATTTTTCGAGTGGCAAGGGCTGCCCGTTCACAAATAAAGCTACATTAGCGGATTCGTATTCAAAATCAAGTGTGGATACTGAAACTAAAACGTGCATTACGCCTGTTGCTGCCGGATTTGTAATAACAGCAATTAAGGAATCATTATTATAAACATCGTATCTTCCGCTTCCGTTCCCATAGAAAACGATTCCCATTCCACCCTGAGAGTTTGGAGCAGCATTTTTCGTTAATTTACCAAAACAAATTGCTGTTCCTTCGTTTCCGGGCTCTATTTCAAATTCAATTTTGAAATTAGAATACTTTTCAAAACTCTGATTCGGAGAACAGGATGCTCCCGCACCGGAAAGTGTAAGTTTGTTTGTGTTTGCAGCTTCTATTCCGACAATCGTAGTTCCTTGTGATACATAGTCTATTGGCACTGCGGAACCGAGTTGTCTGCCGGAAATATAATATTCTTTATTTACATCTCCTGAAGTGGAAACATTATTAAAAGTTTCATAAAAATAAAATGGCGAATTAAAATCCTTTTCAGTGATAAAAAATGTTTCGGCTGACCAATCACTCCATTTGTTCCGATTGTTCTTGTATCGAACACGCCAATAATTTGTCATAACAAGCGGACCGCTTGGGGCGGTAATATTTGTCGCATTTGTAAAAATTTCACCGGTGTCCCAGGTAGGTGAACTGAAAATTGTATTATCGTTCATTTGCCATTGAACAGAAACCATCGGCCAACCGTCAGGATCAGAATAAGCCGTAGCATCTAAAGATGTAGGCAATGAAGAAACTGGAATATAAGCGCCATCAACCGGCGAAACATTTCCGGGAGTATCAGGACCTTCGCTATCCGTGCTGAACCCGTAAACGCTTTCAGAATAATCGCTCCATCCATTAATATTCATTGTGCGAACCCAATAAAAATAATTAGAATTAACGATAGCGGAAAAATCGGCAAACTGATTTGTGTTCGGCAATCCTGAAA
>JAOZSF010000122.1 GCA_029939815.1 bacterium | reverse complement strand
AAGGCGGGACAGGGAATATTATATTGTTTTATTATATGTCACGACAGAAGAAAAAATCGGAGAACCGAAAAATCGGAAAAGCTGGATTGTTGGATTAATGGATGATTAATAGGTTTAAAGTTTAAGGTCAAAGGTCAAAGGTCAAAACCGGCATTCGCCGGTCGCTTCGCGGGTTTCGGACTACGGACTTCGGACCTCGGATAACGGATTACACATTCCTACTATCTAATAAATTAACATTCCTGCACTATCCCCGGAGATGCAAAAATAAGATAATTTGATATTTCTGATTTAGAAATATTATAAGATTTATTTAATACTTGTGCGTAAAGGTCTATTTGAGGCATATATTTTTTTACCGCGGATGAAACTTCCTGATCTGTTTCCGCTTCGCCTGTTTTATAATCATAAAGTTCTATCTTTTCCGGTTTTTTACTATTTGGATATAAAACCACCCGGTCAAAAGTTCCTCGAACTAATTTATTATCAATAATTGCAGCGAAAGTTTTTTCATTTAAAACTTCACATTGAGCTATAGGTTTTAGCAATATTTTCTTTATTTGTTCTTTATCTAAAATTTCTATAAACTCATCTACTATTTCCTCACACTCTTTTTCTGAAAATGTTGTCGAAACGTGTTTGGCAATTGCTTTCCATTTATCTATAGGTTTTATAAAATCGCTTTCCAACCACTCAATTGATGCAAAAAGTTCATGTATAATTATTCCTTTTTCAGCTTTTTGTGATTGCTTACCAAAATATACTTCCGGATTATATGTCTTTAAATCTTTTTGAGCAATAGAGGTTGGTGTAATATACTGTCGTTGTCTTTCACTTTTAGAGGATAATTTAACTGTTTTTTTATCGTTATTCTTCAGTTTGGCGTTCTGTGCTGAATTTTCCTTCGGGTTAGCGGTTCGGGCATCATCCTTCTGTCCGGCAATTTTTTCATACCATAAAGAATCGCCTTTTTTATAAAAAATATCCCCCGGAATATCTTCGTAATTTTTTATATCATCTCCATATCCGGATAACGCATCGATAATCCAATTTGAAAAAGTGTTTTTCCCCTTCGAACAAATAATGTATAGTCCTTTCGATGCTCGTGTAAGGGCTACATACATCATATTAAAAAATTCGTGTTCTAATTTATCCAATCCGGCATTTATCATAGATGTTAACTGCTCATCAGCATTAGCAATATCCCCTGTAGGTCTCAAAAGAACGGATGAAGTTTCCGGCTGCTTTAATTTTCCGTCAAATTCATTTATTTTCTCAATAAAGTTCAACATTTTTTTGTTTGGAAGGCTTTTTTCCATCTCAGCTAAAAAGACTATGTCATAAGTCATTCCCTTTGATGAGTGCATTGTAATTAATGTAACACCTTCGCTTGCTGCCGGTTCTTTTTGATGTATTTTTTCTACATAATTAATGAAATCTGCCGGGCGGGATGACGCGTTCGGCTGATATTGTTCTGCAATTTCTATCAATTGATTTAAACGAACGCGCGTACTTTCATTTACTTTGTTTTTCATTTTTCCCGCAACTTTCTCAATAAATTCAGAATAAGAATTATAAAACAAAAATTGTTTTAATTTATAAAGGTCCTTTTTATTTTTTATTTGATCAGATAAAAACGAATGTTTTACATGATATTCCGCTAATTTATCTTCAGGCATATCCATCCAGCGGAAAAGTGCAAGTACAGCCTGAACAGCGGCATCATCAAGTAATCTGCTTTTCCCCTGACTAAAGCAAGGAATTCCGGCATTTTTTAATACAGCTATCCAATCGTTTATTTCTTTATTTGCGCTAAAAATTAATGCTGTTTTTAAACCGTGCTCCCACGGACGGATTTTTTTCAATAAACTTATTACAACTTCTTGCTTAGCAACAGTTTTTTCTTTCACGTTTAGACTTTTTCCTTTGAAATTTTCCGGTTCGATATATCGGATTTCAGTATAGCCGGGATTTTTTTCATTTACGGCGCTTGTATGATCTTTAAATTTACTTTTTTCTTTCCACTTTTTAATTTTTTCTTCTTCAGAATTAAAAATTCTGTTAACGGATTCTAAAATGTTATTTCCTGATCTCCAGCTTTTCGCAAGTGATGTTTCTGTAATATGTCCTTTATAATAATCAATTATTTTCCCGAAAAGTTCAGAATCTCCGCCCCGCCAGCTGTAAATTGCCTGTTTTATATCACCTACTATAAAGAAGGAACGCTCGCCGTCAGTATCACAAATAATTTCTTCTGCTATTGGTGCAATAGCATTCCATTGATCCCAACTCGTATCCTGAAACTCGTCTATAAGAAGGTGCTTTACTGTGGCATCAAGTCTGAAGAACATCTCCATTCTTCCGGCATCCATAAAAAGAGAATCATTGTTATTTAATAATCTGCAAATATCGGAAAAGGTAAGCACTCCGCTGTTGGCTTTTATCTCACTGTACTTTTGGTGAAATTCATTAAGAAAAGTATGATATGCTTTTGTTGCAGGAATTAATTCTTTTAACTTTTTGGCAAGAATAAAATTTATTATTTTTTGGAGTATTTTATTGTCTTCGTTGCTTTCATCGAGTAAATCCCAGATGTTTGGATTCGCTCCATAGGTCATTTTTTTTTCAGTTTCTTTATTCAGAAGTTTTTTTATTGGACCCGTCTTAGTAATACCATCAATATCATGTTTTTTAAGTTTTGCAAGATAATTAAGATAAGTTGAGTTTTTCTCTCTTTTTAATAAGGGTTTAAAACTTTCGCAAGTTTCAAATTCCTCAACAATTTTTTCCCAGTTTTCATTAGAAGTATCAAATTCAGGAGGGGGAAATTTTCCCCATGCTTCTTTTCCTGTTCGCAAGAATAAATCGTAACCGTCCTCAATTCCTTTCACAAACTGTTTCTCAATATTGCTTTCTTCTTTTTGCTGTGTTAGTTTATCAAAAGTAATCTTTAACTGTTTAAAATATTCTTTGTTCTCTCGCGCCGCTAAATATATTTGCTCTATAGCTTTAGTCTGCAAAATCGATTCAGAAAAATCATCTGTGAGCTGCAAATTTAGATCTACCCCAAGCTCCGGAGCAAAACATTTTACAAGTTCTACAAAAAAACTGTCAAGTGTTGCTAATCTTAAACAATTAAGTTTTTCTATAAGCAGTTTTAATATTCTCGCAAAATCAACATTAGAGTATTCGTCCCTTCCTAACTGATTTATTAAATCTTGTCGTTTATTTTTATCAAGTACAGCGCCTGAAAGACGAACAAACACTCTACCAAGCATTTCACCGGCAGCAAGTCGGGTAAAAGTGAGTGCGAGAATCGATTCCGGCTTTGCTCCGGCGGCAAGCAAGCGAATATATCTCATAGCGAGTTCTTCTGTTTTTCCGCATCCTGCTGAAGCCATAATAGCTTTATTTTGAATGAGCTTTGTTTTCATTGTTTATAAATGTCAAAATGTTTAAAGTTCTTAAGGTGTAAGGTCAACCTCCGGTTACTCAATTTCAAGCTTCAAATACCTAATAATTAATTTCCACATCTCTATTACATAATTTTTTGTAATCACAGTATGAGCAGTTTTTCATGTTATCAGTCCGTTTAAATGTACTTTTATCTCCACTATTAATTTTCTTAAAAATATTTACCGCTTCTTTAATCGCCTCATCTATTTCTTCTTCAGACCATTCGTATTCTAAAAGTTTTATTTCTGAAGTGTTTTTCTGTATGGAAAAATAAGCAGTAACAGGTATTTTTCCGTTGCTCTTTATTTTCCCCCAATAAGCATACAGTGGCAATTGTAAATTAGTCCAGCCGGTATTTTTATTATAATGTTCACTTTTAACACCTTTAACTTTCCCGGTTTTATAATCTATAATACATTTTTGAGTTATTTTCTCATCAATTCTATCTATTTTCCCCTTTATTTTGTATTCAGCTAATTCTATAATTATCTCTTTTTCCGTCTCTTTAATTTCCCATCCGTTTTTTGCTCTTTCTGCTTGCTTTTCCGCCAAAACATTTAACCTTTTAAGCATACTGTCTCTTTGAATGAGAACAGCGGGATGAGGTTTCTCGCCAAACTCTCTTTCTATCTCTTTATCGAGAAGTTCTTTAAGTTTACTTCTAATAATATTAGGATTTTCACTATTTGCTAATTCACTATTCCCAAATTGTTCTAAAATATTATGAATTATGGTTCCAAATTGAAACGCGGGCATTTCTTTTGTAAGTTCTTTGCATGGATATATTTTTTTCTGTTTCAAATAAAACCTGTAAGGACATTCTAAAAAATCTTTGAACCGCGTTACCGCCAGCTCATTTATTTCTTCATCTAAACTCAATTCCAACTCAGGACTCCCGATAAGCTCAAAGCCGTCTGTTCGGATTATTCTGTCTGTTTCGTTTGTTGTTTTATAAAATCTTTCAAGTAATTTTGCCTGATTCTCTTCTGAAACATCTAAAAGTAATCTGCTCGGAAGAAGAGGGTCTTGATTAGCAGAATATTTTCCGGCTGTAATAAGTATTTTTTCTGCTGATTCAACGATTGTTCTTAAATAATATCTGTCACGATTTAATCGGCCGGAATCATTCTGTATTCCTAAACTTTTTCGTAAACTGTTCGGCAGGAAGACATGACTTAATTTTGATTCAGGGACTGTTCCTTCATTCATTCCGGTTAAAATTACTACAGGAGCATCTTCAAGCGGGACTTCCAGCCATCCGATTATATCAACTGCTTCTGTTTCTGCTGCCGGAGCAAGTTTTTCACCTGAAAGCAATTGACACATCAGCTTAATTGTTTTTGTAGAATCTGATTTTTCT
Organism: bacterium; assembly: GCA_029939815.1. GTDB lineage: Bacteria > Auribacterota > UBA3054 > UBA3054 > B51-G9 > B51-G9. The sequence continues at coordinate 1,583 of JAOZSF010000122.1, read as the reverse complement.
TTTATTTCGATGCCGGAACTTAAGATTCGATCGGATAGCTCACGCCATTTTTTAATTGCTTCAAGATGAAACATAGGAATTGCAGGATAAGCAGCCGGCTGATCATTTTTATTAATATTGTAAACTTCCGACAGCAGTTCATTTATATTTTCCACAGATTTTTTAATTGTAGATTTTTCACAAAGTGGCGCGATCAAATTTTCTGTCTTTACAATTATTTCTTTTTGTTCAGGTTTTTCATCAAACACTTTAGAACCTGTAAGTTCTAAAATATGTTCAGAAGCAAACCTCTGGAAGTTTTCTATGAAAATTGCGGATTCTTCTTCACTACGGAAAATATATTTTTCTATTACCGGATGACAGATTAAATTTAAAAAAGTTTTTACTGTCTTTTCATTTAAATAATCTGTAAGCGATTTTAATAAAATACCAAGTTCGGTTTGACCAAAAACACTGCCAAGAGAATCATGGGTCGGTACTTCAGCTTCTGTAAGATACTGCTTCAACGGTCTGCGAATATCATCATCCGGTGCAGAAATAATAATATCTCTGCATGAATATTTACCTTCAAGACCTCTTAAAAAATTTACTGTTTCCGCAGACTGCTCAGAATAACTTTCACAAAATTTTACTTTATCGGATAAATCATCTGATTTCTTTATATTTATATCAGACTGCAAACCACCTTCATCGCCAAACCATTCTTTTTCGCCATGCGATATAATTGTAATTTTATCGGATAAACAGTTTAACGCGGCACGAAATCTTTCAAACATATCAACAACGCCAACTACATAAATATTGTTAGTATACTTAAATGTTTCTAAACTTTCAACAATTTTTCCACGAGCAGCTTCGCTCTCGGAACAGGTTATTGATAGAAGAGCTTTAGTTATAGCGGAAGTTTTGTCAATTATGCTGTTGGATTCCAATATTTTAAGATACGTTTTATATATTTCATGAAGTGCTAACCATCTTTCTGTTTCTCGCCCGTTATCACGCGTAATTTTAGCAACATCATCAAAAAAGATCAGATCACCGGCAAGTTCATTGTAAATTTGTCTGATTGCGATTGCAAAAGGTAAATAATTATAATTTTCCGCAACTGGTTTGTTCAATAAAGTTTCTAAAGCTTCATTCTCATTCTCCAAAGCTAATATCCAAGCGAAAATTTCTTCTACATCTAAAGCAATTTTATCAATTTCTGAAAAATTTATTAAAAATTCGCAAAACTTGCCCGGGGTAAGAAACCGTGGTGGAGAGAATAAAGCATTTTCAATTGTCAACTTCTCACAAAGAATTTCAAGTAAACGTCTTCCTGACCGGCTGCCAGGAAGGACAATCATAACATCGGAAAAATCATAACTTTCGGTTGAATTATGATTTTTGATAATTAAATCTGCAACTCGCAACAAAAAAGGTTCAGTTATAGGAATAGTAGTTTTTTTCATTTAATCAACCGCTTATTATATTTATTTATTACTGGATGTGTGTAATATTCTAACAGATAATATTTTAAAAGTAAATTATCCGAATTGCCTCATCTAAAATCTACTCGAAATAAAGTATGTACTTCGTAACTA
>JAOZSF010000121.1:4786-6486 GCA_029939815.1 bacterium | reverse complement strand
AACGCGCAGGGACGCTCTCGGCAGTACTTTAATGTTGTGATTGAAGATACGGATTTGAACGGCGGTGAATTGGTTAATGTTGAGATCACCCGTGCAACAAAATTATCACTTTACGGAAAAATAATAAGAAAATAGCCGCGCAACGAAGTAATGTGCGTATTATCGCACAGTCATGCGCGAATTAAAGACGAATTTAAAAAGGATTCTTATGACCGATAAAAAAGAAAAACCTAAATTCAGGGAGAAACTTACCGAATACGGTCCAAAATTTATGACTATTCAGGAACTTATCGCCATTATCCTGAATACAGGAAAGCCCGGTGAATCAATTACCGAACTTGCAGATAAACTCTTAAAGAGTTACGGAACTAATCAAATTAAAGATATAAAAAGCGTTGTTCAATTACAGGAAAGTTTCGGTTTGCCTAATGCTAAAGCGTGTAAACTTGTTGCCTGTTTTGAACTCGGACGACGGCTTTTTAAAGAACCGCCGCCGGGAGCAGCGTCAAGAATAATAACTTCACCGGAAGATGTTTATGAATTTGTAAAAGATATGCGTGAATTCAGAAAAGAAAAGTTGCGCGGTCTTTATCTTAACGCGAGAAATCACGTTGTTTATAAAGAAGATATTTCTGTTGGAACCCAAACTGCAAATCTCGTGAGTGTAAGCGATGTTCTCCGGCCTGCAATCGAATATGCCGCGGTAGGAATTATAATTGTGCATAATCATCCGTCCGGCGATCCCGACCCGAGTGATGAAGATATCGCGATAACCAAGAAAGTGGTTGAAGCAACAAAAATATTTGACATAAATCTGCTTGACCATGTTATTGTCGGAAAAAACGGTTTTGTCTCTTTAAACGAAATGGGAGTTATGTGAGAATTAACCTAATTGACCTAATTTCTAATTAACCTAACTAATGTCCAAAAATATCATATTACTTTTTTTCCTTTTTCTCGCTTCAATTGCGGCTTTCGCAGCGGGACCGATGGAGAGCGGTGAAACATATTTTTTGAAAGCGCGTTATGGACTTGCGGCATCTTCATATAAAAAAGCTTTAACTTATGATATTAATGATAATAACAGAGCAAATTGCTGGTATATGCTTGGTCAGAGTTATTTAATGATGGGAGAATTTAAAAACGCGCGATATGCTTTTTCAAAAATAACAACTAAATATTCTAAAACTGATTGGTTGTCGAAAGCTTATGTTGGACTTGGCGATGCATACTATCACGAAAAAAAATATAGTGACGCAATCATATACTATAAAAAGGCAATGACATCTAAATATATGGCGCGGCACGGCTCTACCGTTTATTATAAACTCGCTAAAGCCTATCGCGCGATAAATTATATTACAAAAGCTAAATCTTATGAAAATATTATTCGTAGTAAATATTCCGATAGTCTTGAGTCAAGAATAACTCTGCAAAATAAAGACGGCAGTCCTTCGTCAAACTCATCCTCATCAAAAAAATACGCCGTGCAGGTCGCTTACTCCACTCGTGCGGACTTTGCGCAGGATTGTTCAAAAAAATATAAAAAAAAGGGATATGATTCTTATGTGGAAGTAACTTCTTCAAAAGGAAAAACACGATACAAAATTCTCGTCGGAAGATATTCAAGTAAAGAAGCCGCGGAATTTTTAATGAAAAAAATAAGAGCTAAAGAAAAAATCGCGGCTTTCGTAACAACA
>JAOZSF010000121.1:0-4686 GCA_029939815.1 bacterium | reverse complement strand
AAAAAAAGAAACTCCAATGATGCGGCAATACAACGCCGCAAAAAAAGAATATCCAAATTCTATTCTCTTTTTCAGAATGGGAGATTTCTATGAAATGTTTCAGGATGATGCTGTTGAAGCTTCACGCCTGCTCAATTTAACTCTAACCCGTCGTGATAAAAAAAATAACATCCCGATGTGCGGTATCCCCTATCACGCGGCAGAAAGTTATATCGCAAAATTACTCCGCCATAAAAAAAGAATCGCTATATGTGAACAGGTTGAAGATCCAAAAAAAGCAAAGGGAATTGTTAAACGACAGGTTATTCGCGTAATCACTCCGTCAACTACTTTCGATGAGCGCCAACTGCCCGACCGGGCGAACAATTTCCTCGTTTCAATTTATGTACGTCAAAAAGGCGGGGATAAAATAGGGCTTGCCGTAATCGATGTTACAACAGGTGAATTTGAATTAACTGAACTGCAGGATTTCGATTCTTTAAAACAGGAACTCACAAGAATTCAACCGGCAGAAATTATTGTCCCGGATTACTTTTCACTTGAACTGCAGGAAATTAATCTTAATGATGAGTCCGCTCTTGTCGTTCAACTCGACAGTTTATATTTTGATGACGGAAAAAATGTCCTGCTTAACCATTTTAATGTCCTGTCTCTCGAAGGATTCGGTTGCGACAACTTAACTTATGCCGTTTCGGCTGCCGGCGCGGCGATGAAATACGTTCAGGAAAATCTTCCGGAAGCATCGTTGAATCATATCCGTTCACTCCGGGTTTTCAATCGGCACAACCACCTTGTACTCGACAATGTTTCCGCGCGAAATCTTGAACTAACACGTTCTATGCGTGATAATTCCGCAAAAGGAACTTTGCTTGAAGCTTTGGATAATACCGAAACAACTATGGGTGCGAGAATGCTGCGAAACTGGATTAACGCACCGCTCGTTGACATTGAAAAAATAAAAAAGAGGCAGGACGCTATTGAATCAATTTCTTTAGCTCAAAATGCTATCAGGACAGTTCAGGAAGTTTTCCGCGGTGTTGCTGATATCGAACGCCTGACAAGTCGATTATCAACCGGCTACGGTAACCCCAGAGATTTGTCGTCACTGCGGGGAAGTTTACAGGCGGTTCCTCAACTGCGTACTCTTCTCGAAGAAATAATTGTTTTGGAAAACTCACGTTTTCTTTTGCAAACCGATGCCGACAACTCCCTTCTAAACGAAATTAAAAATAATTTGACTGAACTTCCTGAATTAAAGGAATTGCTCGAAAAAGCTGTTGTTGATGAACCGCCTCTAAAATCACAGGACGGCGGAATTATTAAAGCGGGCTATAATTCCGAACTCGATGAACTGAGATCATTATCTAAAAGCGGCAAAGACTGGATAATCAAACTACAGATTTCCGAATCCGAGCGAACTGGAATAAAATCTCTTAAAGTCGGTTTCAATAAAGTGTTCGGTTATTACATCGAAGTTACCAAACCAAATCTTCACCTTGTGCCTGAAGATTATATCCGAAAACAAACAATCGCTAACGGCGAACGATTTATCACACAGGATTTGAAAGAAATGGAATCAAAAATCCTTAACGCGGATGAAAAATCAAAACAACTCGAATTCGATTTGTTTCAGCAGCTCCGACTACGCGTTGCAGCCGAAAACGCTGACCTGCAACGACTCGCGAACGCGATTGCTGAACTCGATGTTCTTCAAAATCTCGCCTGGATAGCTTTGCAAAGAAATTTCTGCAAGCCGGTTATAAATGATTCCGATAAATTCGAAATCACCGCCGGACGACATCCTGTTGTGGAACTCCTGCTGCCAAGTCAGCAATTTGTTCCTAACGATTGTAATTTAAATACCGATGACGCACAAATAGTTATTCTGACCGGTCCTAATATGTCGGGAAAATCAACATACATCCGCCAAGTCGCAATCTTAACCATAATGGCGCAAATGGGGAGTTTCATTCCGGCTGAATCAGCAACTATTGGCGTTGTTGACCGAATTTTCACCCGCGTTGGCGCAAGCGATGAACTCACCCGAGGTCAATCAACATTTATGGTTGAAATGTCGGAAACAGCAAATATTTTAAATAACGCGACTCCGAAAAGTTTGATTATTCTCGATGAAATCGGTCGCGGAACTTCTACTTATGACGGCCTTTCCATCGCATGGTCGGTTATCGAATATTTACACAATTGTCCCGAAGTTAAAGCTAAAACTCTTTTCGCGACACACTATCACGAACTTGTTCAGCTTGAGGACCAGCTTCCCGGAATTGTAAATTATAATGTTGCGGTGAAGGAATATGAAGGCAAAGTGGTTTTCCTTCATGAAATTCTTCGTGGCGGAACTGACAGAAGTTATGGAATTCATGTCGCGCAACTTGCCGGAATCCCCTCCCCTGTGATTTCGCGCGCGAAAGATATCTTGCGGCATCTTGAAAGCTCACACGAAGAAAAAGCTGTTCTGGAAGTCAAGCAAAAATATCACAGACCGGTGAAAAAAGAAGAGAAAAAAGAAATTAATTTCATAAAAAAAGAGGAAGAAAAACCGGTAGAGGAAATCCCGGATCCTCTTACTGAAAAAGTGATTGAAAATGATGAGCCGACTGATGAGCCGGCCGGCGATCCGATTGATAAACCGGTTGAACAAATTGAAGAAGAAGATTTAGATCAGCAATTATCGTTGTTTTAAAAATTATTAAATTCAAAAAGTATAAATTCAGCCACGGGTTTACGCAAATTTACGCGGCTCTAATAAAGTTATATTTTCATCTCATCCCATTTCCTATAAATCCGGACTGTAGCCGATGCCGTTGGCTTCGGTCTTTTGCAGCGCATTCTTATTTCCATCATTATAGATGAAATTAAAATAAAAGTCGATCTTACCACGAAGAACACGAAGTTTTAAGAATTTATTTAAAAATAATTTTGTCATAAATGATTTTGTCGTAAAAAATATGTGTTAATTTATTGTCGCATATTTAGTTATAATCTTTTATCACGGAGTTTTCTTAAGTTAATATATTTGACAAAATCATTAAATAATCAATTGTCAATTGTCGGTGCCCGACCCCCTGATCCATTTAATCTGTTAAACTTATTCACTGTTTTCAGAAAATCAACTGTCAATTGTCGGTGCCTGACCCCCAATTTCATGCCCACTTGACATATCGAAAAAAGTATGATATACTGTTGGTGGCGTATGAGTATATATCATACGGTTGTATTTTAAAATAATTAGTGAAAATAGTTTTTGCAAATAACAAAACACTAAATACAAAGCACAACTATTCAAATGTATATCAAACTAAATCCACATTCAGGTGAACCGCTTTATAAACAGTTGAAAGAGCGGATTCAATTCTTAATAGTCAGCGGGAAATTAAAATCAGGTGATCAGATCGATTCTGTTCGCGCACTCGCGACCAAAACAAAACTAAATCCAACTACCGTAGCAAAAGTTTTCACTCAATTGCAGCTTGAAGGATATTTAATTATGCGACCGGGATTAGGGGCGTTTGTTTCACCGCGACCGCCTGAATACACAGTAAGTGAAAAGAAACGTCGGGTAAGAGCCCTGCTCACACCCGCATTAATTGAGGCGGTATTTCTCGGCCTTTCCAAAAATGATATTAGCGCTATTCTTGATAATGAATTAAATAAAATAACAGGAGATAAAAAATGAACAATTTAATTTCAGCTAAAAACTTAACATGCCGGTTCGGCAGTACAATCGCAGTAAACAATCTTTCCTTCAACCTCAATTCAGGAAGTATATTAGGATTTATCGGTCCAAACGGGTCGGGAAAAACTACAACATTGAGAATGCTGCTTGGTCTCATTCCGCCTGATTCGGGTGAATCGGTTGTTTTAGAATGTCCGAGTTTAAAACTCACTCCGGCAATAAAAGAAAGAATTGGTTATGTGCCGGAAGAAGACGGATTATACGGTTGGAAATCAGTAGAAAAGATGTTAAAATTCCACGGAGATTTTTATCCGAAATATGATCATAATTACGGGAAGAAATTACTCGAAAAGTTCCAGCTCCCACCTAAAACTCTTGTGTCAAGATTGTCAAAAGGGTCTAAGCGAAGATTGAGCGTTGTGCTCGCGCTTGCCACAAAACCGGATTTATTGATTCTCGACGAACCGGCAGCGGGATTTGATCCGGCAATCCGGCGCGTTCTTCTTGACTGTCTCGCGGAATTTGTTCGTGACGGTAATCGTTCTGTCTTAATTTCAACACATATTTTAACTGATATTGAGCGTGTAGCCGACCAGATAGCGATAATCCGCAACGGCAGTTTATTACTTCAGAAAAATCTTGATGAACTGCGCGATAAATGTAAAATACTTATTTTTGACAATAATGTTAACCGTGAAAAAATAGAGCAAAAGTTCAGAATTTTGAAATGGAATGAAAGTGATGACAATGTGGAGGTCGTTGTTGACAACTTCGCAGAAAATCACAATTTAAATATTCGGGAGATTTATCCGATGAACCTGGAAGATATTTTTGTGCATCTTGCCGTGCAGAGTAACGAGTAAAGAGTGGTCATGCCTGGTTCCCAGCGCGTCATGGATCGATGGATAGTCCCCCTTTTCTAAAGGGGGTTGGGGGATTTCGGACAATTCACTCCGCAGTGCTCCGAGACATTTTTGATTTTGGCATGTAAC
>JAOZSF010000120.1 GCA_029939815.1 bacterium | reverse complement strand
CCCGTGAATATTTTAGGTAGAAACAATTTTAATGAATTCAGCGTATCAAAATCCGGATTTTCAATTTGAAAATCTGTATTTCCAAGATAATTCAACACACATATTTTTTTTAAATAATAAGATTGATAAGAATCTCCGCCAATCGCCCAGATATGTTTTCTGTCATTATCAATCGCTTGAATCACTAACGACAAATCGGTATTTTTATAAAGAAACTGTTCATTTAAATCACTTGAAATATGATTTATTTTCTTATCATAATACTCTGTGTACCACAAAGAATTATCTTCAGGATTAACCCGTATAGTCCATATTTGCTTACCGTTATCTCTTGTAGCCGTAACTCCCATACTTAGCGCAGAAACTTTATCTAACAGCGCTTTCAATTTTGCGACTATGTTTCCGGAAGAGTCAAGCACATTATCAGGATAATTCTCACCACTCTGCGGTAATGACTTACTGCTGTGATAAACTCCTCCTGATTGAACATTATAAACAGACGGTGCAGATAAATATAATTTATAATATTTAAATTCGCTGAAATAATACTTTTCTTGTGCCCAAATATATTTATCTTTATAAATCAATGCTCTTCTGGGGTCATACATCCCAAGAAATTCCTTGTAATGAACTCGCGCGGTATCACCCGTAAAATCATAATTCTTTGGAAAACCATACCAGTAATACACTTTACCGTCAACACAAACTGCCGCATTTGTTCCTGCCGACAAATCAACATTTAATATTCCGGGCACATAATAAGTATAATGATATCCGCTATTACTGATTACATTGTATTCAAGAGGAACGAAAGGTGAAATAACATAAATCAAATTTGAAACGTTGCAAACCACCCATGCTTCACCGGTATCGGGATTTATATCATTTAGAACCGGCGTTCCAGGAATTCCTGAAATCGTTGACCGGACAGTTCCGTTATCCACACTTAGTTTATAAACCTTTGAATTATCGGAAACCCACGCAGCAGCTCCGCCGGCATCGGTTTTACCAAAATTAGCGTTAAGAATTATATAATCATTTGTATTTATAACTCCATCTAAATTCAAATCCGCCAAATGGTTTACGGCATTTGTGTTTTCTCCGTAATAACGCGCGAGAAAGGCAAGATCTTTGCCGTCAACTCTTCCCGAACCGTTGATATCTCCGCTTATTCCGAAAACATTTGGAGCAGTTATAATAAATAAAATTAATAGTAAAACAGTGTGAACAAAATTGTGCTTTTTCATGATCAAACCTTGCGTGTTAAGATTTAATTAACGACCTCTGTAAAATTATATCACTTTATGAATATATTGTCAAGTATATGAGGCAAAGGAAAATTTCCGAACTTTGGAATGATAATTACAGCATCCGCATACAGATAATTTCGGATTACTGTTACCAACTGTAATTTATATTCCTGTTCACAAATTCGCATTTTAGTTATAATTTAATAATCATATACCTATTCCGAATGATGAAATTTGAGTTATTGACAAATATAATACATATAAGTATAATGATACCTGAATGTTCTCTAAACGACTGAATAAGCCTTTGCGCCGCTATTAAAATATATAAAATGTTATCTAAAAAAAATATAAAGAAAACGATTGTTCTTTTCACTTTCCGCAGAAAAAAAGCGGAATTTTTATTGGCTTTGTTTCTTATCGCTTCTCTGCCTCTCGCAGCAGGTGAAATATCTGACACCGATGTCCTAAATGCTGTTTCCTCAACCAATCTGATCAGCGACTCGAAAAAGTTGACTCGCAGCCGCTCCGGCGATACAGACACTAAAGTAACTACTGAAGTGATGTACAAGCATGACGGCGATGTTGGTTATTATTATCGTGAAATATACAAACCTACCACTACAAATGAAACGGTTGATCTTCCTCCGGCAGCAATTCCGCGAAAAGTAAATATCATTTCCGGCTCTGACGAACTGCCAAAACATCCGCCTGTAAAAATCAAGCCGAAAATTAAAACAACAGCAAGAATTAAAACGGAGAAAACCACACCAAAAATCACACCTTACGTTTATAAAGAAACTTTTAGTGTAGCAACAACTTATCCTGATCAAACAGCTCCTTTGCTCTCCGATGAAATAGGCGTAAGAGATTCTATAGAACCTTTCAACAGAGCGATGTTCAACGTTGACGATTTTTTGTTTGTTTATCTTATCAGCCCGATTGGTAAGGGTTATAATTTTATTATTCCCAGATATTTCCGTTCAGGAATCAGTAGAATGGATTATAACATCGAAATGCCTAAAAGGTCTTTAAACAACCTCTTTCAAGCTAAATGGAAAGGTGCCGGAATATCTTTTTCAAGATTCCTCGTTAATTCCACCATAGGGCTTGCCGGATTTTATGATCCCGCTAAAGAATGGTTCGGATGGGAAAAATATGATGAAGACTTCGGGCAAACCCTTGCTGTGTGGGGAGTAAATCCGGGCGGTTATTTTTATTTCCCGTTACTCGGTTCTCATACTTATCGCGATTTTGGCGGTTCTCTTGTTGATATGGCGCTGGACCCCCGCAACGCACTTATCATCACCCCTGTTTACGGAGTGACGGTTTTCATGAAATTTAACAACATTACTCTCAGAATCAACGCGATTGAACAATTAAAAGAAAGCTATTACGACACATATTCTTTAAAAAGAGATTTCTGGTATATGAAAAGAACAGCCGATATAGCAAAATAATATTTTACATTACAAATGACACACTTTAAACTCTTAATTTTCTCTTTGGTTATTATGTCGTCTCTTTTGTTTGGCGTGACCGTTAAACTCAGCGGATTTTCAGACCAAGGACCTTATGTTGATACTTTAAGATATGTTTCCCTTAAAGTTAAAGACTGGGACTTTTTTAAAGACGGTGACAAAAGAGAAATCAAAGTATTAAAAAACAGTGACAATGAACTGATCTATAAATTGTGGCTGCAGGATAAGCCCGCGCCTCTTATCGTCATTATTCCCGGCCTCGGCGGTAATTATGCCAGTATCGCCCCAACAGCACTCGCGGAAATCTTTTTTAACAAAGGAAGTTCTGTTTTGATAATGAGTGATCCGTTTTCATGGCAATTCCTTCTAAGCGCGTCATCTAGAATAACGCCCGGTTTCACTCCGGTTGACGCTCGTGACACTTATAACGCGCTGTATCTTATTCTTAATGAATTAAAAAAAGAATACGGCGCAAGATTTTTCCCTAAAAAAATCCTGCTTGGTTATTCTCTCGGCGCGCTTAACACTTTATTTATCGCTGATATTGATTCAAAAGAAAAGAAAATTAATTTCGACAGATTTGTCGCTTTAAGTCCACCGGTCAACCTCTTGTACGGACTAAATCAATTAGATGAGTTTTATGATATATGGAGAAAATGGCCTGTCAGTAAAATTGAGCAAACAAAAAATAAAGCTGTCTATCTGTTTTTAAAACCATCTGCATCAGGAACTAATAGCTTACCGGTTACTTCCAATGAAGCAAAATTTGCTATAGGTTATAACTTTAGAAATGTGCTTGAAGAAACAATAATGGCAATCCATTCAGAAAAAGATTTCGGTATTCTTAAAATGCCATCTGATTCCGTAAGCCGACAAAAACTTGAGAAAGAAATCGAACGGTTTACTTACAAAGATTATGTAAATACTTTCCTAAGAACTTCCTATTCAGATGTGTTCGGGAAAAACTTTTCTATTATGGAACTGGGCAAAAAAGCGAGTCTGCCCGCAATACAGAACACACTTTTAACCAATCCAAAAATCAGAATTATACACACTACCGATGATTTCCTGCTCACGGATTACGATCGTAAATGGCTGAAAAATATCATGGGTGACAGAATGCTTTTCTTAAATCACGGTGGCCATCTGGGATATTTTAACAACTCGGACGCGCAGAAATATATCGTGAAAGCAATTAAAGGAGCCAAATTTAAAAAAAGAGTATCTACAAAAAATACAGCAGTTAATACTGATATTATTATCGCGGAAAAACAACTTATTGACGATTTTAATAAAACTGTTGATAATAACTGACACCTGATTTAGACTTACCCGAAAAAAGGTGAGTCTCACATCGACCTTGTGTCGGTGTAGATTAAAATTGCCTGGATTAGTTGAATAAAAATTATTTTTTTTATTTTTCTCTAAAGCTTGTCCCTTAGGAACTAAACCCTTTTCGCCACAAAGCTGCGTTAAAGTCCCCTTTTTTTAAAGAGGGTTGGGGTAAAGAATGAACCACCCCGCGCTAAAGCGCACCCCTCCTTGGTAAGTAGGGGATTTTAGGAAATGATTCTTACAAAATATCTTTTCGAGCAACCCCTAATATTGATTATGACATCATACATCTTCCTTCTTATTTCTGCTTTCTTAAGCGCTTACATTCTTGGCGCATTTCAATTTTATATGCTTGAGTATCTTGTTGCTCAGCATGGTGCTTCAAGCCGCGACTGGCTTATTCAGACTATTTCAGCAATTATAACCATCGGACCCGTAATTGTTTACGCTGTTTCCGCTCCGCTTGCCGCATCAATTAAAAAAAGCCGCGTGATGGCTTCCAGCTTGTGGTTCGGTATGCTTCTTCTACTGTTCGGAGGATTAACCAATTGGCTCGGAAGCCCATTTTTGTATCTCGCGGTAATCGGGCTCGCTCTCGGTGTTTACAGCGCCGGGAAAATGGCTTCCGTCCCTCTCGCAAGTTTTACAATCGGAAAATCCACCGCGCTAACCAACGCGATTATGTCGGTTGTGTTTTTATTTGGAATTCTTTCCGGACTGCCGAGCGGAACGATGTTTTACAATCATTTCCCACAACATACTTATCTATTTTTTTTAGCAGGGCTTGGTATTGCCGGGCTTTGCGGACTGCAATGTAAGTTTCCAAATGAGCAAACAAGTTCATTTATTAAAGAAGAAAAAAAATTACTTTCAGAAACACAGAACTTATATAAAAAATATTCACTCATGCTTATAAGCAGTCCAATGCTGTGGGGCATCGCCGGCGCGGCGAATATGGCGATTACAGCTCTTGTTGTAAGAGAAAAACTCGCCACACCACAGGTCGCCGCTTTTATCCCTTTGTGGGCGGCTATCGGTGTTATTGCCGGTACACTTGTCTCCCCCGTTTTTAATAATTTCAGATATAAAGTCGCGGCGGCAGCGGCGTTCTTTATGTTGATTATAATTCCGTTTTTTCCAACTGTATCTTTTTCATATCTTGTAATAACATTAACAACTGTGGTATTGGGCTTTTTCTTCGGAATCGCAACAAATTTAATCGATTCTTCTTTCCTTGAATTTGTAGGCAATGAAAAAAAAGAAGGCACAGGTGCCGCTCTGCAAAGCGCTATGCTCGCACTTTGTACAGTAGTCATAGGCAGTGGAGTCGGCATAGCATTAAAAAGTAATATCATTCCGCCAAACGCTCAGTTCATTGTTCTTTCAGCAATAACACTCGTTCCGGTTATTTTAGCGGTATTTTTAGTTAAGCGATATAAAAGAATTAATGGTTAATTTTTAATTGTTAATTGTTAATGTTGGCTTTGACTGATTTTATTATACTTGTTATTAGCAGGAGAAACTATAAAATCTTTGTTTTTAGTTGATTTAGCTGTCCAACCAAGTAATTTTTGTTCATCTTCTTTTAACCGTTGAAACTCTTTTATGATATAAAGCTCAAATTCTACTGAAATCCAAGAAGCAAACTTAAAGGCAATATCTTTATGGGCATAAGTTCCTCCATATCTGCCGGCTTTAACAATAAATCCTATGGCATTGGTTGTGTTTACCCATTTTTGAGGCGAAAGAGTAAAAGCGTTTAGTCCGGCTTGTTTTCTAAACCCCTCGAATTCGAGGGGTTTAAAATTAGCGTTGTATAGTGTTTCCCAAATACCCAAAAATTCTATGGTATTACGGTTGCGCATCCAATTTCCGATTACAGCACTTGTGTCATTAGTTTTATATTTTGCAATATCAGTAAGCGAGATATAATCTTGCTCATTTACAGAAACAACCGTTATTCCAGTTCCTTTAACATCTATTTTTTTGTTTTTTTTGCTCATAATTCGTAACCCAAAGTTTTAAAAGCGTTAATCAATTGGTTTTGCGACTCTTTTTCGTCTTGCAAAAGTTTTCTAAAATCTTTTTTAGCAATTTCTTCTTTTGTTGCAGAATAACAGTATTCCGGAATGTCTTTATACAATGCTGAATTATCTTTTTCGTTCATAATTCTTAACTCATCATTCATAACTACCTGCTCCGCAGGTTTCTGTTGCCAATTATGATAATTTAAAGCCACCTTTTGAATATCTTCTTTGGTAAGTTCAATATATTTTTTTCGTATTCACTACCCCAACGCCTTAAATCCATAAATAGAAACTTCTTTTTTCGTTCCTTGATGACTCTCAATAAATTTTATAGATTGAACAAACATTCCACCTGTTCCACAACAAGGGTCATAAATAATTCCTTTATATGGTTC
>JAOZSF010000119.1 GCA_029939815.1 bacterium | reverse complement strand
TTATCCGAATCATAAACTTCTTCAGTTGCTGAAACAGATTCACTGTCACGATGTTCTTCCATTTTCATTCTTTCCAGCACACGTTTGTACTCAATCGGCATAACTTTAACAAACAGCGGATAAGAATTTTCCCAGTCATTAAGAATTGATCTTGCACGCAAGCTGTTAGTGTATTTATAATGTTTCTCAATCAGTTTTTTCAATGTGGATTTGTCTTCTTCTGTCCAGACATATTCCAAATCAACCATATCAAGATTGCATAGAGAACCGAACATTTCCGTCTTGTCATAAACATAAGCAACTCCGCCGCTCATTCCGGCCGCGAAATTAACACCTGTATTGCCAAGAACAACAACAGTTCCTCCTGTCATATATTCACAGCCGTGATTTCCAACGCCTTCAACAACGGCTGTTGCTCCACTGTTTCTAATTGCGAAACGTTCCGCGGCGATACCGTTAATATAAATTTCACCTTCTATCGCGCCGTAAAGAACAACATTTCCAATAATAACATTGTGATGTGGTTTAAATGTCGATTTACGCGGGGGAACAACGATGATTTTTCCGCCTGAAAGTCCTTTGCCGGTATAATCATTTACATCGCCTTCAACACGTATCGTAATTCCGGGAGCGAGGAATGCACCGAGACTCTGTCCTGCCGAACCTTTAAAATTAATCTGAATAGTGTCTTCCTTTAATCCTTTTTCACCGTACTTTTTGGTGATTTCACAACTAAGCGTTGTTCCGATAGTTCGATGAATATTTCTTATCGGTAAATCTATTGTTACAGGTTTTCTTTCCTGAATTGCCGGCTGAGCAAGTTTAATCAAAATTTTGTCAATCGATTTCGATTTCATTACCGCTTCATCACTCGTATCGATATTTTCAAGGACGGTATTTTTATCATTTTGAATAGTTTTGAAGACTTCAGTTTTTCCGTGATTACAAATCAGTGGAGCTTTTTTACTAAGCGGTTTTGTGAGTAATGAAGTTAAATCAAGACCATGTGATTTCCAATGCTCAATTGCAGCTTGGAATTCAAGCATTTCGATTCTGCCGACCATTTCATCAACGGATTTAAATCCGAGTTCAGCCATTATTTCCCGCAGTTCCTGTGCGATAAAACGAAGGAAATTTACAACGTAATCCGCTTTGCCTGTGAAATTAGCCCTTAATTTCGGATCCTGCGTCGCAATGCCTACCGGACAAGTATTCATGTGGCATTTTCTCATAATAATACAGCCAAGACACGCAAGACATGTAGTTCCAAAACCATATTCTTCCGCACCCATAAGCGCAGCGATAGCAAGATCGCGTCCGGTTTTCAACTGTCCGTCGGTTTGAACGCGGATTTTATCACGAAGATGGTTGTTAATCAGTGATTGCTGAGTTTCTGCAAGACCAAGTTCCCAAGGCAATCCGCAATGCTTTATTGATGTTAGTGGCGATGCACCTGTTCCACCATCGAAACCGGAAATCAAAACCATATCGGCTTTCGCTTTTGCTACTCCTGCAGCGATTGTTCCTACTCCAACTTCCGAAACAAGTTTTACAGCAACTCTCGCAGACGGATTTGAACAGCGGAGATCATAAATTAATTGCGCGAGATCCTCAATTGAATAAATATCGTGATGAGGAGGCGGGGAAATTAACGTAACTCCAGGTGTCGTATGACGCACTTTAGCAATCGCAGGACTGACTTTATGGCCGGGAAGTTGACCGCCTTCACCCGGCTTTGCACCCTGAGCGACTTTGATTTGCAGCTCATCTGCATGAGTAAGGTAATTAATTGTAACGCCGAATCTTCCCGAAGCAACCTGCTTGATTCGTGAAAGCTTACTGTCGCCGTTCGGCATTGGAACAAAACGAGCCGGATCTTCTCCGCCTTCACCTGAGTTGCTTTTTCCACCGATTCTGTTCATCGCGATCGCAATTGTTTCATGCGCTTCTTTACTGATTGAACCGAATGACATCGCCGCGGAAACAAAACGTTTTGTTATTTCTTCAACAGGTTCAACTTTGCTCAGCGAAATAGATTTCCGCTTGCCTTTTTTAAAGTCAAAAAGACTGCGGAGTGTCGCATGTGCTTTCGACTGATCATCAATTAATTTCGTGTACTCTTTAAAAATTTTGTAGTCACCGGAACGAACAGCTTGCTGAAGTTTATATACCGCTTCAGGTGTCCAAAGATGTCTTTCACCAAAAGCACGGACATGATATTCACCGCCGCACTGAAGGATTTTTTCCGGTAAGCCGCGTTTCGGGAACGCTTTGCTGTGTCGCGCATTCGCTTCTTTAGCAATTTCATTAAGAGAAACACCGCCAATTCTTGACGCGGTACCCGTAAAATATTTTTCTGTAACATCTTCACCTATTCCCACCGCTTCGAATATTTGAGCTCCGCGATAACTTCTTATGGTAGAAATTCCCATGCGGCTAAGAGTTTTTAATAACCCTTTTTTGATCGCTGTAATATAATTATCCGATGCGGATTCACGCGCAACCGGCTTTGCAAGCAAACCGCTGTCAGCCATTTCCATAACTGTAGAAAAAGCGATGTTCGGACAAATAGCACTTGCGCCGAAACTAATCAAAAGTGCAAAATGATTGATTTCCCTTGCTTCGCCTGTTTCCACAATGATACTCGCACTGGAGCGCAAGCCCTTTTTTATAAGATAATGATGAAGTCCCGCTGTAGCAAGTAAAGACGGAATAGCGGCTTTTTCTTCAGAAATATTTTTGTCCGTTAAAATTAAAATCGTTGCACCTTCAGCAATACATTTTTCGGCTTCCGTAAAAACTTCTTCCAATGCTTTTTCCAAATCAGCACCTGAACCATTTGCAGAAAAAAGTATGTCAATATTTTTCGCGATAATATCCGGATTGTTAGCGTTGCGAATTTTATTTAAATCTTCCGGCATAAGTATCGGATGAAATAATTTTAATCTGCGGCAATGCTCAGGTGTTTCCTCAAGTAAATTTTTCTCACGACCGACAAAATTCATCAGCGACATAACTAATTCTTCGCGTAACGGATCAATCGCCGGATTGGTTACCTGAGCGAAAAGCTGATGAAAATAATCAAAAAGAAGTCGCGGCTTGTTTGATAACGCGGCAAGTGCGGCGTCATTTCCCATCGAACCTGTCCTTTCCTGACCGTTTGAAGCCATTGGACTTAGAATCATTTTCAATTCTTCTTCTGTATAACCGAAAGCGTGCTGCTTAATACGAAGTTCCTGCGGATCGTCTTTAGGGAGTTCCGATGGTGCAAAAAGTCCACGCAATAAAATCCTGTTTTCTTTTACCCAGTGGCGATACGGCTGCTGTCGCGAAATCTTAGATTTTATCTCTTTGTCAGATACAATTCTATGCTGCTCCATATCAACAAGAAACATTTTGCCCGGCTGAAGTCTGCCGCGTTTTAATATCTGTTCCGGCGGAACATCGATAACGCCGGTTTCTGATGAAAGGATTACAAGCCCGTCTTTTGAAATTGTAAATCTTGCAGGACGAAGACCGTTCCTGTCAAGTGTTGCGCCAATGTATCTTCCATCTGTAAAAACGAGTGCTGCAGGTCCGTCCCACGGCTCCATAATCGCTGAATGATATTCATAGAATGCGCGTTTGTCGGCACTCATCTGATATTTAACTCCCCAAGCTTCCGGTACCATCATCATTGCGGAATGCGGCAGTGAGCGACCGCTCATCATAAGCATTTCGAGTGAGTTATCAAAAATTGCCGAATCGCTTCCTTTTTCATCTATTACGGGAAGAATTTTTTTAATATCCTCGCCGAAAAGTTTGGATTCAAAATTTGATTCCCGACCGCGCATACTGTTTATATTTCCCCGAAGAGTGTTTATTTCTCCGTTGTGGGCAACACATCTAAACGGCTGCGCTAAACTCCATACCGGAAGTGTATTCGTACTAAAACGCTGATGAACAATCCCGAATGAACATGCAAAATCTTCTTCGTGAATATCTTTAAAAAATGTGTTCAACTGAACACCGGTAAGCATTCCTTTATAAACAATTGTTTTGCTTGAGAAACTTGGAACATAAAATTGACTGTAATCCCCATCTTCCCATTTTTCAACTTCCTTTTCCAATTCACGGCGGATGACATACAACTTTCTTTCAAAATCATCTTTTTTGATTTTTCTTCCTTTTTTAACAAATGCCTGCTCAATCTTCGGCATGATATCAAGTGACAACTTACCAAGATCATCAGGACAAATAGGAACATCGCGCCAGGCGAGGAATTCACATCCGTTATTTTCAACTATTTTTTTGAAAGCCTTTTTGCATTTATTTGCAGCTTTAGTTTCTGTGGGAAGAAAAAACATTCCAACTCCATAATTCCCAAGACGGGGGAGCTTTATCTTTTTCTCTTTACAAATTCGCTGGAAAAACGCGTCCGGCATGTTTATCAGAAGACCGGCTCCGTCACCTGTACTTCCGTCTCCGCCTACAGCACCGCGGTGTTCAAGGTTTATCAAAACCTGAACCGCATCAAGCACAAGTTTATGTGAAGGTTTACCATCCAGCTTAGCGACAAATCCCGTTCCGCAATTGTCGTGTTCGTTTTTGGGATCGTAAAGCCCGCGCGGCTGAGGCCTTCCCGCCGCGTTCCGTTTAGTAAAATCAGTTGCAGTCGACATAATCAAAAATATTTAAATTTAAATAAGTGTTATTATCATTCATATTGTAAGTTATATATTATACAAAAAAACAAAAAAAAGTGTATAACGAAAAAAGATTTAGATTGATGGATTGATAATCAATTTTTCAATTTCACAATTCTACAATTTATAAATTTTCATGTTCTTTCTGTCCGTTCCGTCCGTTTGGTCTGTTGCGTCTGTTAAAATGAAAACCGCCACCCTCTTGACGTAGAAATTTCAAAAAAGTATAATTTTAGAAACATCACCGTTACCGTTAACAGCCAACCAAACATTATGAAAAAAAATACTTTCGGAGTGATTATAGGAAATAGAGGATTCTTTTCCGATTCTCTCGCAGAACAAGGAAGGAAAAACATCCTTAATACACTTGAAAAATTAAAATACAATACCGTGTGTCTTTCAGAAAAAGACACCAAATCAGGAGCGGTAGAATCTTATGATGATGCAGCAAAATGCGCAGCTCTTTTTAAGAAAAATACGGACAAAATTGACGGCATTATTGTTTCTTTACCAAATTTCGGGGATGAAAAAGGTGTGGCTAACGCTATCCGGATGTCAGGTCTCGATGTCCCGATTTTAATTCAGGCAGAACCTGATGACCCGAAAACTATGAAAATTCAAAATCGCAGGGATTCTTTCTGCGGTAAAATATCGGTTTGTAATAACCTTCGTCAGTACGGTATTCCGTTTACATTAACACAGTTTCATACCGAACCTGTTGATTCAGATGTCTTTTGTGAAGATGTAAATTATTTCGCGGCTGTTTGCCGCGTGGTTAAAGGTTTAAGAAACGCGCGAATAGGCGCAATAGGCGCTCGACCGGCCGCTTTTAATACCGTCAGGTACAGCGAAAAAATTCTTGAACGAGAGGGGATCGCTGTTGAAACAATTGACCTGTCGGAAATATTCGGCATGTGTGATAAATTGCCTGCAAAAGCTAAACCGGTGCTACAAAAATTGAAAGAAATTACTAATTATGTCAGCTGCAAAAATATTCCGAAAACAGCTCTGACCAAAATGGCGAAATTCGGCGTTGTGGTCGATAAGTGGATGAAAGAAAACGGTCTCGATATTTCCGCGGTTCAATGCTGGACCTCGATGGAAGAATTCTTGGGAGTATCCCCCTGTACGGTTATGAGCATGATGTCAAATAAACTTATCCCTTCCGCGTGTGAAGTTGACGTTTGCGGCGCGTTGAGCATGTACGCGATGACCCTTGCTTCAGGAACGCCGAGTGCTCTTGTCGACTGGAATAATAATTATGGAGATGATTTAGATAAATGCGTATTTTTCCACTGCTCGAATCTGCCAAAGAAAATGTTTAAAGAAGTGAAAATGGGCTATCAGGAAATCCTGGCTCAAACACTCTGCAAAACAAACACTTACGGCACTTGCACCGGAAGAATTAAAAAAGGTGATTTTACTTTCACAAGAATCACTACTGATGATACCGATGGAATTATTCGCGCTTATACCGGCGAAGGTGAAATGACCGATGACCCGCTTAATTCTTTCGGCGGATACGGCGTTGCGGAAATTCCAGATTTACCTATTTTGCTTGATTATATCTGCACTGAAGGTTTTGAACATCATGTCGCAATTAATTATAGCGAATCATCAGAAGCTATAGCTGAAGCTTTCAACAATTATCTCGGCTGGGAAACTTACCTGCACATGTAAAGGTATCAGGAAGATAAAATTGGGCATCGGTTATACCGAACACGCGTAAGCGCCCCGCGGATGCTGGGGCCGAATACCGGATACATAAATTTGTAGCCGCTGCCGTTGGCTGCGGAGAATTCCGACC
>JAOZSF010000118.1:2777-6500 GCA_029939815.1 bacterium | reverse complement strand
TCAAGAGCCATAAATATCGGAGCGGACAGTATCGTTTCGCAGGTTAAGGACATATTAAACGTGAAACCTGTTGTTGCTATCGATAAGTTATCAGATGAAAAATTCGAAAATAATGACGTGGATAATGTTGTTAATGATTTCGTTATACGCATTAGCAAAGAGTTGGAAGCGTCTCTGGCATACTGCAAAAGAGAATTTGATGTGGATGCTCAAAGGTTATACGTTACGGGCGGAGCGGCAATTAATAAAACGATAATAAAAAAAATAAACGAAAATATTGGGCTACCGGTTTATATGTTTAATCCTTTCGAAAATATTAATCTTCAGACTTTGGGAGAAGGGGCAAGCGATTTTATTAAAAATGCACCCGCGTTTGTCCCGTTATTCGCGTTAGCTGTAAGAGAATCTTTTGAGGCATAATATAATGAGTACGTCACTTATCAAAATAAATTTATCGAGTGTAAATGAAGCTAAGCGGAAAAAAAGACCGCAACAGTCAAAAACTTCTAATATTATCGGTATTATTGCGTCAATTATCATCTTACTTGTTGCAATTTTTTATCTCTATGTAACTTTGAAATCTAAAAAAATAAAACAATTGGAAAATGATTATAGTCGTATCGAAAAACCGTTTATTGAAGTAAATAAACTGAGTGAATTAAATAATAAACTCAGTAAGAAAATGGACGTTTTTAGTAAATGCAAATCCGAAAGAAATCGCTGGGCTGATAAATGGCTCGAATTGGCTAAAATTACACCTGAAGACATTTATATTACGGATATCTTAATTCAGGAAACTGATAAAAAGGCGGATAATCAAAAAATGATAATAAGAGCACGAGCAGCAAGCTCGGTTGATGAAACTACAGTTTTACAATTTCTTGACCGTATTGAAAAAAATGTTGTGTTCACAAATAATTTTGAGGAAATTTCTCTGTCGGCAGTTTACCTGGTCGGTGATGAAAAAGCATTTAGTATTGAATTATTGGAAAACAAAAAATAAAAAATAATGAAACGCGAACAATTAGAATATACCGTATTGATATCTATCGGCTGTATAGCCGTGTTGTATGTATGTTTTGTTTTTTTATTAAAGCCTCAGTGGAAAAAATTTAAGAAAAATACTGTGCGACAATCCGAACTTACAATGAAATTAGAAAAAGCTCAGGGGAAAATACGCAGATTACCTGCTCTTAAGAAAAGCGTTAAGGCATTCCAGGATGAAGTCTCTAAGGAAGAAAAAAAGTTGTTGGATAATGAATTTAAAATATTTGTTAAAATGGTAAAAAAGGCTACTGAAAAATCCGGACTTAAACTTAACAAAATTCAGCCAAGAAACGAAATCGCTATACAAAGAAGTAAGTTCTATACAGAAAAATGGGTCGTTCTCGAATCCAAAGCACCATACCATGTGCTCGGGAAATGGTTGTATGAACTCGAAAAACAATCTTCGTATATTAGAATTGTAAACCTTTCCGTTAAAGCACAAAAAAATGATATGGGAATTCATAACGCAAAAGTTACAGTCGGCTTTCTAACAAAATCGGATAGTGAATAATCAGATGAAACTTATGAAATTATTTCTAAATATATTATTTCTATGTCTTTTATCAACCGCTTCTATGAATGCTTATTCTGATTATAACTCGGTTGGTGTCAGAGACCCTATGATAAAAACAGTTCGACAGAAGAGTGAAGAAAAGACCGAAAAAAAAGCAGAAGAAAAAAAAACGGCTATAATACGTCAGCGCGAAATTTACAATATCATAAATAAATGCAGAATTGAAGGTGTTGTTATATCAAAAGGCAAACGACTGGTCTTAATTAATGACAGATTACTTGCTGAAGGTGACAAAATTTTGCCTGACTGTGATGTGTATGTTTATAAAATCGATTATAAATTAATAAAATTTTCTTTAGACGGACAAATAGCAGCTTATTCACTGAATACATCAAAATAACGGAGATAATACTTTGAAAACTATAGATAAATCACTCATATTTCATCTTTATACCCCCGCTGAATTTATCTGCCTATGCTGCCTTATGATAACCTTTACGGCAGTTTCATTCGCAGATCAAACAAACTCTATTCAGACGAGAACCTCGATGATTAACGATATAATTGGAGGCTCCGATGAAAACAATTTAAAAGATAATAAAACTGCCGCGAGTAAAGAAGTTCCACAAGAAATGGACGCATCTTCCATAACTATCGCGCAGAGTATCGCAACCGATAAATTGACAAACGAAGCCGACCTTATTACTTTGAATTTTAAAGATGCGGACCTTAGAAATATATTGCGTATGATCGCAAGAAGCGCGCGAATAAATATAATTGCCGGTCCGGAAGTTAAAGGGGCTGTTACTATGGAATTGAATAAAGTACGCTGGGAACAAGCTTTGTCATTGGTTCTTAGTGTTAATGGTTATACGTATTTAAAAGAAGGGAATGTTATTCGTGTTGTAAGTAACGATAATGTTGATAAAGAACCGCTCGCGGTAGCTGTAATCCCTTTGAATTATGCTAAAGCAGCTGAGTTGCTTATCATTGTTAAACCACTGCTTACTCCGGGAAGAGGAAAAATCGAAAGCGATCCTAGAGCAAATGTTCTTATTGTTAATGATATTCCTACAAAAATTAGTCAAATCCAGGAAATTATTAAAGGATTGGACCA
Source organism: bacterium (assembly GCA_029939815.1). Classification (GTDB taxonomy): domain Bacteria; phylum Auribacterota; class UBA3054; order UBA3054; family B51-G9; genus B51-G9. The sequence goes on along the minus strand of JAOZSF010000118.1, from coordinate 3,822 downwards.
ACCCACGCCACAGGTTCTTATTGAAGTGAATTTTATCGAAATTCAAGTCGGAAATACCGACACTATTGGTGTCGATTGGAGCGATATGAGCGATTACGGTATTTTGTTGCATGATGTTATGTACACTTTCGACAAAGAAATAACTCGAAATAAAACTAAATCAAGCGCTGAAGGAACTTCTGCGGCTAAAGCTGATGCTACAAGAGATTCTTCTCTGTCATCCAGCCGTGCTTCGGCATTTCAACTCTCACCTGACAATTTTAGACTGGCATTCAGCTTACTCGCGAACAACCAGAGAGCAAAAGTTATAAGTAACCCTAAAATCCAGACTCTTGATAACAGAAAAGCGACTATCAGAGTTGCTGAAACGCACTATAAACCAACTTTTACTTATAACAAAGAGACCGGCGCTTACGAAATTAATAACCTCGAAGATATATATGTCGGTATTACTCTGGAAGTAACTCCGCATATTAATATGAATGGATACATAACACTTGATATTTTGCCTACTGTCAGTGCGCTGGCAGGGAATCAGGTCATTCAGGGAGTAGAAGTTCCTATAGTTAATGAACGTATGATCGATGCTCGCGTGGCTCTTAAAGATACATATACTGTTGCAATTGGCGGTATGATAAAAGATGACTGGATAACCAGTAGAAATTCAGTTCCGTATCTTGGGGATATGCCGTATTTCGGTAAATCTCTTTTCGGCTGGAATAAAAAAGAAAAAATAAAAAATAATCTCGTTATCTTTATTACCGCAACTGTTGTAAAACCGGATGAAAGCAACGAAAGATGGGATAACCAGTTAAGAGAAATGCACATGGAATCAGATGGTCAGTTTCAAGACGTGATTACAAATTATCCGTCATGGCACCGACTGGCTCTTTCTGAAGAAGAAATTAAAGAACGGGAACAAGCGCTAATTATGGACGCTTCAACAAATAGTTTTGCTTCCGCTAATAAAGTGAAATTACTGAACAATTGAAATAATGTGCGTATTATCGCACAGTAATCCATTAAATGAAATAATGTGCGTATT
>JAOZSF010000118.1:0-2677 GCA_029939815.1 bacterium | reverse complement strand
ATCCATTAATCCATATAACATGACTCCTCAGGAAATATTAAGAAACGCGGTTGAACGCGGGGCTTCTGATATACATATTGCTGTCGGAAAACCGGCAACGTTGCGTATCGACGGTATGCTTTGCTCAATAGATGATAGTTTAATGACACCTGAAGAGACAAGTTCATTTGTTAGAGCAATATCTCCTGAGAAACATCTTACCGCATTAGAAAAAAACGGTGGTTCTGATTTCTCCTATACACTTGACGACAAATATAATTTCCGTGTCAGTATTTTCAAACAAAGAACTTTTAGCGGCTGCGTATTAAGACTTATTCCTAATGAAAAACTTGAACTTAAAAATATAGGAATTGGCGAAGAGGTTACACAAATGCTCTTTAAACCAAGAGGTTTGATTCTCGTAACCGGACCAACCGGTTCGGGTAAATCTACCACTCTTGCCGCTATGATTGATTTAATTAATAGAGAAAGGCAATGTAATATTATTACGGTCGAAGACCCTATAGAATACAGGCATGATCATTCCAAATCAATTATTATTCAACGGGAAGTTGGAGAAGATGTCCCTTCTTTTGAAGAGGCTATTGTTAAAGCTTTAAGGCAAGACCCCGATGTGATTCTTGTCGGAGAAATGAGAAACCTTGAAACCATTTCAGCAGCTATTCGTGCCGCAGAAACAGGACATCTCGTCATGAGTACTTTGCATACTACCGGCGCGGCAAGAACGGTCGACAGAATTGTTGACGTTTTTCCTTCAAATAACCGTGACGAAATAAGAACTCAGCTTGCGGGAAATTTATTGTGCGTTATTTCACAACAATTAGTTAAAAGAAAAGATGGTGACGGCCGTGTTGCTGCTTTTGAAATTATGATCAACAATCCGGCGATTGCATCACATATCCGCGAAAATAAAACATTCAGAATTAATTCCGACTTACAAACCGGTGCAAAACACGGAATGTTTACCATGGACTCATACCTGGCAAAATTATATGTTGATGGCGTTATTTCCTATCAGGATATGATTGATAAATGTTATGACTTGGAATCCTTAAAGAAACTCCTTAATGTCTACGCGTCAGATGTGAAAAAGAAATAAATTCTTCCGTGATTATTCCGCGTGAAAAACTTCTTTTAATGTTTTCGCTACAGGTGAATTGTCAGAATTGCATTCCATAATATCAGACATATAATCCCACCACTTCCGAACAATGGGGTTGTCAGATAGTTTAGCAGAAGTGTTATTATCACTCAACTTCTGAACGGCAAAAAGTGTGAGTGTCTCCTCATCAAGAAAAATACTGTAATCGGAAATTCCCGCTTCTTTCAGCTCAACACTCAATTCAGGCCATATCTCATCGTGCCGTTTTTTGTACTCGGCTTCAAAACCGGGTTTCAATTTCATCTTAAAAGCATTTCTTATCATCTCTTCCTCAAATAATAAATTCTATTTAGACGCTTGACGTCTTGTAATTCCAACAATCCACCAGCCCAACATTCCAACAATCCAAATCCCCGACATAGGTTCCGGAATTACCGTGAATTTCGTATTCGTAAATAACGTCGTTGTCGCATTGGCATCTTCATCTGCTGTTATAAACCTGAAAACATAGTTTGTATCGACACCGTCAAATTCAGGAGTGAAACTTACCGTTTTGTTTGCCGGCGTGTTAGCTAAATCAGTCGCTATAATCATTTGAACAGTTGATGGATCACTGTCAGGAACTATTGCGATCTCTTTGTGAATTAAATCTGATGAACGGGTTAGATTATCCCAAAATCCGTTTGTAAAAAACATCATTGTTGCAGGATCATCGGTTATAAACTGCGCACCATTAGCAGGTGAAAGAATCGGATTATCGGCATCACCAACGAATGGAGGAACATTGTCCGGCCCTTTTTGCAATAAATCCAAATCTAAAAATTGTAATTCGTCACTGTCAAGATAACCTGACGTGCAGGTTGTGTTTAAAGTTCCGTGGGCTGTTCTTAAATTATTGCGAATCGTTGCAAATGTTTCCTGACTGTAATTAAGAAACGGATGGTCAAAGGCGATGTTCAGCATCTTTGTTGTTCCCCAGATATTTACCGTTTCGCCTGTCGCGCCGATCGCTTCAATCAGTGATGCATCACCATATCGCGGTGTTCCATTAATTATTGTGAGTTTAATGTCTTTCGGTCGCGCATTTATTAAAGACATATAAGGGTCATTCAAATCTCCGGAAATCACACACAGTCCCGCATTATATCCGACTGCTATTTTACCGTAACGATTATCTATTCCGCATGAAATTGCGTTGTTTAAAGAAACCATATCGCACATTTGTTTGGCTGTAAAATAACTTCCGAATTTCGTCTGGTTCAAATGCCACGCGTAACCGAGTTCTTCAAGCAGATTATAACATCCGCTCGGTGTCCAGTCAGGTGATATACCAACATTTACACCAAGCTGCGCTGCAAGCATTGCGTTGGCTGTCTGATCAAAAAGTTTGATGTTTGACATAGGTGACCAGATGAGTTTTGCTCCAACCGCAGCCATATCGGCAAAATCGTTTGAAGTTAGAGAAGTGCCGTGAATAATCGCTGTTTCTTTTGTGAGTAAGCCCCAGTTCTTCCACGTTGTAAATTGAGCGTGAGAAGTCGCGTCCGGTCCTTCGCAAAGATGAATCACAGCTGC
>JAOZSF010000004.1:7036-22283 GCA_029939815.1 bacterium | reverse complement strand
TCCGACCTCAGCGAGGTCGGCTACAGAATACAGAAAAATCCGTTGCAAAAATCCGTGGAATGGATGCTGACCCTCCATTAACCAATTCCGAAAATTTCCATGCACCCTGGAAATAAAAACCGCTTGACATTAAAAACATTTTTTGTTATCATATTTACGGAATTAAAATACGGGCCTATAGCTCAGTTGGTTAGAGCGCGCGCTTGATAAGCGCGAGGTCGATAGTTCAAGTCTATCTAGGCCCACCATGTCTATTGCGTTGTTTAACGGCAATGCAAAGGCTTTTTGTTGTGAAACGGGGGATTAGCTCAGCTGGGAGAGCACCTGCTTTGCAAGCAGGGGGTCGCCGGTTCGAGCCCGGCATTCTCCACCAGCAATTTTTTCACGACAAAAAGACGTGGCGTACTTTTATAACTTGTATTAATTTATAGTAAATACATAAAAACCATGGAGCGAAAATCATGAACTCAAAAATCGCGCGAACAATTCTCCTCTCGTTAATAACTTTAGTCTTTGTTTCTTCTGTTTCAGCAGGCGATTGGAAACGGTGGAGATTTCAGGCAAGAACTAAAGTTGATAGCACTGGCGCAGATTATGCCACTGAACCAGTAGATTTCTGGGTAAACAGTGACGGCGGAAAGTCACGCTTTACAATTTATAAACCTAATGTAAACGGATTACGTGTTTATATTACAATTGATGGTGTTTCATGGGACGCATTCAGGCAGTACACACTTTTTGCCGCAACAGCTGTTAAATCAATAGATAATTATGATGGAACAAAAACTCCGTTTGGTTTTCTTGATATGACAGACGGTACATTAGCTGGTGGTGGTAATATTACCATCAAAGCAGGAATGAGCGGAATGTTTACAAAAAATTATTATCATCAGCCGACAATTAGCGTTAGAGTTATCGGGCAGCCTGGAGTTACAGTAGGAACTGCACCAAATGTAACAGTGGAAAATGTTGGTGGTGTTATCAACGTTGTAAAAGTAGATTATCCACGTCCGCCGGTAACAATTACTCCCGGCGTAACAAATTTTGCTAAAGTCGGCAAAGTAACAGTTACACAGAAAGGCACAGGCGGTCAAAGTTTGATTAATGCTGTAAATGTACGCGGAGGCGAACTTGGAAACTGTGATGCCGATGCCGGACTTAATCAATTAATCGTTAAAGGTCGCCGTTATAAAAAAATATCAATTGTCGGTGGATATATTACCGGAACATGTAAAACAGACGGTAAAATCAAAAAAATATACGCTTCTAATGGACTTAACGGGAAAGTTACAGCAGGTGAAGATTTTTCACCGAACGGAATCAGAAAAGTTCTTGCTATTCGCGGCGGAGACGGAGCAATAATTACAGCAGGCGGAACACAAGCGACCACTTCGCCTATGGGAGTTATTGGCAAGATATATATCAATTTAAAGAAATACGGTGCAAACACAAAACTTAACAACTGTAAATTTTATTCTCAACAGTTGCCAAAAGTTCAGTTGAACAAGAAGCATGCAGTAATAGCAGATGTAACAGCATGTGACGTAATAACATTTAACGGAACAACACCGATTGATGCGACATATCCGAATTTAAAATAAGAGATAAACAAGAAGCGGGACGATAAAAAGTTCCGCTTTTTTAATTTTTAACATTTTTGATTTTTCAACAGGCAATTATGAACAATACTCTCAAAAGACTTCTTGATCTACAAAATCTTGATAAAGAAATAATTGAAATACAGCGCGAGAGAAATAATATAATTGAAAAGTTACGGGGAGAGCAGATGGCTTATCAGCAAGCGGCTGATAATCAGCTTTCTTTAAAGGAAAATAAAAATGAGATGGAAGTTCTTAAGAAGAAGTTGGAGCTTGACATTGAAGATGCAGACCTGAAAATAAAACACCTCGAAGAAAATCAGGCGTTGGTTAAGAAAAATAAAGAATATCAAGCTCTTTCCAAGGAAATAAAAGAAGCGCAGGAAGCAAAAGAAAAAGCTAAAGAAGCGCTTGAAAATCATATTAAACAGACGGAAGAAAATGCGGTTGATGTCGAAAAAGGGAAAAGTCAGGTTGATGAAATAAAAAATGATTTTTTGAAAAAGGCGGATGATGTAAAAGTTCAGCTCCTTGAAATCCAGGGAAAAATTAAAAGGTACAGATCCATTCGAAACGATATTATTCAAAATATTAATGAAAAATATCTTTCGCTATATAATAATTTATACGAAAAACGCGCTCCTAAAATTATCGTTCAGGCAAATAACAGTATGTGCGGAGGATGTCATATTAGTTTACCTGCACAGATTATTGCAGATATTATGTCGCTAAAGGAAGGAGATGCTTTAGTCACCTGTGAAAATTGCGGGAGAATACTTTATATAGAAGAAGCTGCTCTCGCGGAATAAAAGTAAACGAAGAACAAGAATATTAAATTAATGCCCCGCAATTTTTGCGGGGCATTTTTAGTACCACGAAAAAAGAAATTATTTTACCACGAAAATCACGAAATACACGAAAAAATTATTTTGATATTAATTAAGCGCTGCTCGAAAAGGGTTGAGCAACAATAACACTCTTTAAAATCCCCTCCTTACAAAGGAGGGGTGGTCGATAGACCGGGGTGGTTCTTTTATTAACAGAAATTTTATTGCAATAAATCTGTAAAATTATACATAATAGTAAAAATATATGAAAATATTTGATAAAACTATAGAAATTTGGTCTGATAAAATTATAACCACCCCACGCTAAAGCGTACCCCTCCTGAAACAGGAGGGGAGTTTGAAAAATGATTTCTATCGAAATATCTTTTCGAGCAATCCCTGATTAAAGATGTTTTTTTACAAGCATTTTTTCTTCGCTTTCGGTATAATATATAAGGAATGATTTAATGATTGTGCTGATCGCCGGCGGTAACCGCTTTGGGTAATTTCTTACCCGAAGAGGAAAGTCCGGACACCAGTAGACAGGATGCCTTGAGAAATCAAGGGACATTTCGATGTGTAATCGAGATGGACGGAAAGTGCCGCAGAAAATATACCGCTCCGAGCGCGCAAGCGCCTCGGAGTAAGGGTGAAAAGGCGAGGTAAGAGCTCACCGCCGTTTACGGTAACGTAGCGGGCATGGCAAACCCCTTCCGGTGCAAGACCATATAGGAAACATTGGGAGTTTTCTCCCGGGCGCGTCTGCCGTCAATATGTTTCGGGTAGGTCGCAAAGATGAATGGTTACCCTTCCCTGACGGGGAGACAGAATCCGGCTTATGCCGCGGTCAGCACCTTTCTAATTATTATTTATCATTTATTAATTGTTATTTATTAATTGAATATCCAAGAACCGAATACCGAATACGCGTAAGCGCCCCGCGAATGCCGGGGCCGCCCGAAATTCTCCGGGTGCTTCGCAAATAACGAATAACGAACATGATTGCCTGTTGAACATTTACAAAAAATGAAGACGAAAGCTATAATAACAGTTATGATAATTTGTGGTGGAATTAATTTGCGTGCTGTGCCTACAAATTTGTTTCAACAATCGCCGATACAAGCCCAAACTTATTTTCGTGAAGGAATCAAACAAGTTAAACGTCAGAATTACCGCTCTGCAATTCGCTCGTTCAGGTCAGCAGTTCAACATGACCCTAATCTTGGAGAAGCATATCTTAACCTTGGAGCTTGTTATGAGCGGATTGGTCAGTTTGAGAAAAGCAAGCCGTATTTTGAGAAAGCGATTTCAGTTGATACCGGCAATCCCCGCCTCGTGTATTTATACGGAGTTGCTTTAGGAAGAAACAACAAGCGGAGAGAAGCTGTTAAATATTTAGAGCGAGCGGTTTATATGGAACCTAAAAATCCTGATTATTTATATAATCTCGGAGTTGGTTATTCATCAATAACACAATATGCTTATGCTGCAACTTGTTTTGAACAGGTAACGGGTATAGTTTCAAACAACAGTGCTGTATGGTATAACCTTGGTCTTGCGCGATTATATTTATTTAAAACAAATGAAGCTGTATCGGCGTGGGAAAAAGTTGAATTTGATTCTCCTGTTGCCGCGCCTGCGTTGTATTATCTTGCATTAGCGGCATATAACAAAGGAGATTATAAGGCGGCAATGTCTAAAGTGAAAATGTCGCTTGCGTTATCCCCCGAAAATATTGATGCTCAGTACATGAAAGCATTGCTTTTAGGAAAAAAAGGAAAATATAATAGTGCAATAAATCTTCTTGAGAAAATTTACTTAATTAAACAAGTCGATGAGATAGAAAAAGAATTGTCCTCACTTTTTTTCAAATGGGCAAAAGAAGAAGTTAAACTTAAAAAATATAAAGCGGCACTTTATAAATTCAGACAGGCCGGAAGATATATGCCGGAAAATTCGGAGATACAAATAAATATTGCAGAAACAGCGATTAAAACCGATCAGTACAATGTTGCAAAACAAGCACTTGAACGAGCACAGCGAACGGCGGCAACGGAAAAAGAAGAAGAAGCAATAGAGCGATTAAGAAAAAGTTTAACCGGGGTTGACAAAAGGTAACATATAGTCGCCCTTTGGAAAATGATTTTAAAAACTAAAAGTGTATTCCAAAAAGCATTAAAAATTATAAATAACACTATCTTTAAATGAAATCTTAAAATATAGTAAAGCACTTGACAATAGAAAATACATTTGGTATCATATTGCACAATTTATAACGAATTTTATAAATCGTCTAGTGAGAGTAAAGCAAGTGTCTTGGTGTTTTAGTGTGCGCAAAGCGACGCACAAAGAATATACAAGCATTTTATCTTAATGTAGATTTAAGTGAGGAATAAAAGTGGCTGACAAAAAAACAATAGGTATCGATCTCGGACACGAAACATTGAAATATGTGTCTTTATCAATTACATCCGACAAACCCCAGATAGAAAATTATAAGTCGGCAGATTTAAATCTTGCTGTTGATGCCGATGATTCAGCATGGCGCGAAGCGGTTGTTAGTGTGTTGAATTCCTGGAAAAGCGAAAAACTCATCCAGCCTGAAGATGAATTATACATTACTGCACCAAATGACCAAGTGCTTATCAGAGCCTTGAAGATTAAAACTGAAGACATTAAAACTCAACTTGAGCAGGAAGCTGATAAACAAATACCGGTTCCTTTAAATAGTGTGGACTGGGATTGTGTGACTGTGGGTGAAGAAGATGATCAAAGTCACCTTGTTCTTGCCGCTGTAAAAAAAGATGTTGTTGAAAATATTATTTCAATATTAGCCGAAGCGGGTCTTGAAGCAAATTCAATAGACTGCGGCGCGATGGCAATCGGGAATGTATATTTAAATGCTTCCGGCGGCGATGCGGAAATTCCGGCAGTTATATTAAATATTGGAGCAACAGCGAGCGATCTTGTTATAGTTGACGGTAAAAAAGTTTGGATAAGGACTTTGCCTGTTACCGGTAAGTCAATTGTTTCTTCTGTTTCCAAAAATCTTAATATGTCTGAAGATGAAGCGAGAAAAGCAATTTCTACTCAGATTGATTTGACTGCTCCGGCAGGTGAAGAATCCCCGATAACTAAAAATGTGCGTGCAACAATGTCAAGACTTGTAATGGAAATTACAAGATCATTAACATTTTTCAAATCTCAGATAGGCGGAGAAAAACCTCAAAAAATTCTTGTATGCGGTGGTTACAGTAATATCCCCGGTCTAACAGGTTTTCTTTCCGGGCGTCTTAAAATAGAAGCTTCGGGATTAGATGTTTTTCAGGCTTTTGGTAAATCAGATGTAGAAAACTCTTATTTATATCCACAAGCTCTTGGCTGCGCGCTTGCAGGTGCAGAATTAGTTCCCTATTCAATAAATATTCTTCCTAAAGGGGTTCAGCTTCAACAGTCATTAAACCGGAAAAAAGTTTGGATTGCCGCATCGGCATATATCTTTGCCGCAATATTTATCGCTCTTTTTGCTATTGTAACTCTTAAAAGTAAAGATATAAAAGAACAGGCGGAAATAGCCGGCAGCGAAGTGAGCAGAGTATCATCACTTAGCAGTAAAATTAATAAAATCCAGAAAAAAATTGATAAGAAACAACTTGAAGTCGATGAAATTCATCGTGTGATTTTAAGTCGTGATCTATACGTCAAGGCATTACAGGATATCAGTAAAGTAATTCCTTCAAACATGTGGATTGAAGGTATAGAAAATATTACTTTTGGCGATATTTACGAAAAAGAATCATTGGAATCCGATGATTCAGGTACAATTATTGTGGATGAAAAATCTGAACTATACAATCGCCCTGTGAGATTGCTGATTAGAGGTGGTTATTATGGAGATTGGATAGAAGAAATGCCGAAAGTGAAAAAGGAATTGGCTAAAATTCCGGGATTCGCAGGTTTTACTCAGCGCCGTTTGATTAAAGAGAAAAAATATTCTACTTTCGAGTTGGATGTTGACCTTGATACTAATTACAATGACAAACCCGACTTAGCCGACATAAAAGAATCTAAAAGTCGCAAAGGCAGGTCCGGACGTAGATAATAAAATAATGCGAATTTTTCGCAACAACGAAAAACAGACGAAAATGCTTGATCTGAATAAAAATAAAGGATTTTTAATTGCTCTTGGGGGAGCAGTTGTGTTACTAATAGTTGGAATCATAATGTGGCGCGGCGCTGTAAACAGTTCGCAAGAAGCGTATGACGATATCGAAAGCGCAAAATCACAATACCAATCTATAACAAAAAAATATGATGGCGCACCAACGAAGGAACTGGTTAAAGCTTACGAGAAAAAACTTGAAGCTCTGAGCAGTATCGGTGCTGAAATGATTAAGGTGGCTCCTAAAAAGGCAATGCCTGTTTTTAATCCTTCAAGCATAAAAGCTGAAATAAGAGATGCTAAAGATAAGTTTTTTGATTTAAGCTCAGAAAAAAACATTAGAATGCCCGAAGATATCGGTTGGGCAGAGTATCTCGGTCCAAATGTTCCAAAAGCATCTGACATTCCAAAATTAACAAGGCAGTTCGTAATTATTAAAGATGTTCTTACCGTTCTTTGTGATGATAACGCGCATGTTGAAGAAATAACTGTAATAGACAGAAATCCTGCAAGCGTGGCAAATAATGATGTCGATGACAGCGATGACGATGTTATGTTTGATGATGACGGACCTTCAGGAAGAACATCTAAAACGGCAGAAGACGAAGAAGAAAAAGAACTTTATGATGCAGTCCCTGTGCAGTTCGAATTTAGAACAACACCGGCAAGTTTGTACACTATTCTTGCGGGAATAAGAAATCAAGGTTATTTTTACAGAATTTCCAAAATAACCGATAAACTTGAAATACAGTCTATGGGTGAAGTTAGTGACCCTTCAGATATAACTGAAGTTTTGTCTGTTCAGCTCCTTGTTGATAATATTCAATTAAATGCAAGCAGCAAAACCGGCAGCAGAACAAAATCAGCAAAAAAATAACGAATAACATACTTATTAAGGATGAATATACTAAAGCAACACTGGGAGAAATTATTATTGGCGGCCGTCGTGGTTGTAGCGCTTATCGTGACAGCTATTTCTTTTACTTCAGGCAGTGAATCTGATTCGTTCAGTAAAACTAAAAAAGCTGATTCAATTCAGGATAATAGTGCCCTTTTAAGTTACCAGGAATCTATAAAGTTTTCTGAAAGTAAAGTGGCAGATACGCTTACACCTAATTCTTTCCTGCACGATGAACTTCAATATTGTCCAAGTTGTAAGAAATTGCAGCCTAAATGGTCTTTGGTTTGTCCGGAATGCGGAAAAACTGTGGACTATAAAGCCGACGCTGATGAAGACGGAATGCCCAATAAATGGGAACAGAAATACGGATTGGATTGGACAAGCGCTAAAGACGCAAGTTTAGATGCTGATAATGACGGTATAACAAATCTTGAAGAGTATAAACGCAACAGCAATCCTAAAGACGCTTCAGACCCTAACATTATTTTAGATGACTATACTGTTTTAAAGGTTTACAGACCGTCAAGACCGATTATGCTTATGCTGGCAAAGAAAGGAAATCTTCAGTTTAAATATAAAGGTCGTACAAAGTTTAGAAAAGAAGGTCAAAAGATCAGTGATGGAGCCACACCGGTTTATGAAATAGGAACAGTAACAACTAAGAAAATAGGCGTTTGGAATAAAATGATTAATTCTACGCAGTACATTGATAAGAGTGAAGTTACAATGACTGATGTTAAGACGAGTAAACCATTCACCTTAGTTATTGGCGAAACTAATTACTATGAATATGTTGAAGGTGAGATTCAGGCGAAAGACGGCTCAAAACCTTTCATTATACGTAAAAACAGTGAAATTGAACTTCCTACATATAAAGAGAAAGCAAAAGTTGAATCTTTAGATGAACATGATAAATCATGTACATTTGATGTTAAAGGCAGAAAATATAAAGTAAAAGCTAAGAAATAATTAATTACTCAAATAAATAACCACGGAGTTGAGCAAAAACGATGAAAAAGCCTATTTTAAAAGCAATTTCAAGAGGCGTATTGTCACTACTGCTGTTATCACAACTGGCAGTCGCGCAGTCACCAATAGATGAAGCGTTAAAACAGAAAGCGAAATTACTTTCTCCGAAACTTGCTGAGCAGATTGCTTTGCAAAGAGAAGAAATGCGTGCTGAATCAGAAGAGATCACTACTCTGGCGATTAAGACGATGAATAAGGGTGAATACAAAAAAGCATATCATTATTTGAAGGAAGCTTTAAATAAAAACCCGGCTAATCTTACAGCAAAATCAAAACTGCTTAAAGTTAACGCAATTCTTTTTGACGTTTACGTTGGATATGCAAAATCGCGTATGGATGTAAAGGATTATGAAGCAGCAACCAAATGGTACAGAGAAGCTCTTATACATAAACCTAAAAACGCGTCAGCTATTAAAGGTGTACTGCTTGCAAGAAAACGCATTGAAGAATCTGTCTCAAAAAATCTCGGCAAAATTATTACCGAAGATATGAGTGACAGAGAAAAATGCAGACTTCTTATGAGACAGGCTCGTGATCTTGAAGTACAAAGCAGATATGAAGAAGCAAAAGCGACGTACAAAAAAGCTATTAAAATTGAGCCGGAAAATCCTCAGCCAAGAAGATTCCTGAAAGAACTTATCGAAAAACAGGGCAGAATGATTGCTGATGACAGAAGAATCGAACGCAGGCAGATAATGGAAGACTTAATTAAATCTTTCTTCCACCATCCTGAAGAATATGTTGAAGCAACTACAGCTCAAGCTACAGATGAACAAACTCCGGAAATGAAACGCCGCGCCGAAATTATAAAGAAAGCGAATGTAAAACTTGAAAATCTTTCTTTTAAAGACGCGCAAATTCAGGAAGTTATTAATTATATCGCCGAAGTTGCGGGATTAAGTGTTATCCTTAATCTTGGAAGCGCACAGGCGCAAACTACAAGTATTGAACTTTATAACCCTACCGCCCTTCAAGCTATTCAATATGTTTGCGAACAGCAGGGATTAACATATACTATCGATCAGTACGCAATTGTTATTTCTAAAGGCGAAGGCGATATGGAAACAAGATTCTGGACAGTTTCCGCCCGCGCTTTAAGTTCAGCTGAAGAAAAGGCATCAACAAGTGACAGCTCGGAAGAATTTGACTTGTTCGGTGATGATTCAAGTGATTCAACCGGAGACGATGAATTTGAAAATGCATCTGTTGAACCTGAAATCGTGCGTATAATTAAAAGTTCTGTTCCTAATTGGCCTGCCGGTTCAACTATATTTCTTGAACCAAGTACCGGAACATTGGTCGTAAGACAAACTCCCGGAATTCTTGACGAAATCAATGGAGTTATTAAAGAGCTTGGTACTGACGAAGAACAACTGCAGGTTGAAATCCAAACTCGCTTTGTTTTAATAAGCGATCAGAATCTTGAAGAATTGTCTTTCGGAATGACTCTTAAAAGCCCATTCGACCTTTTCACCCGCGGCAAAAATCGTGCAGGTGTTTCAAGAGGTGGCGTTATTAATCCTACCGATCTTACCGGAGCCCTTCGCAGATATTCAGCCGGAAGAGAAAACAGCCGTTATGCAGACAGATTAAAACAGGGACTTAGCATGATTGGAGTTCGCGAAGGTAATAATCAGGTTACAGATCAGGTTATCGGTTTCTTTACAAGCGCTTTAACATCACCTGAAGTTGGACTGATATTCCACGGAATCAGCAATCAAACTGATACGGATGTTCTTTCAGCTCCTAAAATTACTACTGTAAGTGGTCAGCCGCGTGTAAATATAAGACAAATTACCGAAGTTATGTATCCTGATGAATATACAGTTTACAAACCTGCTATTATTTATTTCACAGGTCAGGGCGGCGGCGGAATATTCGGAAGTTTCAGTATGTCGGCTGTTGCGGGTACTTATCCCGGATATGCAACTGTTGAAAGTACATTGAAAGAAGATGTTGGTATCCAGCTTGTTGTTTCACCGACAATCGGTGAAAACGGAAAAACAGTTAGTATGGAAGTTACGGCTCAGGTAAGTGAAGAAATTGAACCGCATCTTGTAACGGTTTATGTTGGTAATGATAATATCATACCGCCGATTGAACCTATCGTTCTTTCTGTTCCAAGATTTAAGACATCAGAAGTAAAAACACATGTTGTTGTTAATGACGGTGAAACTATTGTCCTTGGCGGAATGATAATGGAAGAGTTGAAAAAATATCACGATAAAGTTCCTTTCTGGGGCGATCTGCCGATGGTTGGCCGTTTCTTCAGAGCAGAAGGTTCGTTTCAGGATAAACGCAACCTGCTGATCTTTGTAACTACAAGCATAGTTACACCAGGTGGAAAATCATACAAAGAATTACGTGAAAAACAACTCAAAAAACAAGCAGAAAAAGCTGAAACAGAAGAAGAACAACAGGCAGCTGACGAAGAACCTAATATTGACGATACTGTTGCATCTTCATAAACATAATTGTAATAAAATTTAACTTATCTATATAATGACTGATAAATTTGGAGGCTCCATGAACACCTTGCACCCACGAAATTTCTTCATAACCGCTATAACTCTGCTTATTGTTTCCTTAGCTTTTGCTGCTAATGATACAGTATCTGATAACGTGATTGAAAAAGAGCAGAACTTAGTTAATAACGTTGAAATGCAAAAAGGCGAAACTCAAAACGAAGAGCCGTCTTCTTTTTGGGATAAAATGGCTGATATTTATAAAAATAACGAAAAAAGCCAGACTAAACCAGATGCCGATGACATTAACGAAAACAGCGTCAGAGATGTTGGAGATGTAGACGGCTTCTGGACACGCATCAAAAAAGCTTTCGCTTATAACACTCAGCCTAAGAAAAGAGATTCAAAACGAGATATTGAAATTAATGTTCTTATGATTGAAGGTCGCGAATATTATAGAGACGGCGAATATAGAAAAGCTCTTAATACTTTCAAAGATGTCGTTCAAAGAGACCCTTATAATATTACCGCAAGACGTTATATTAGAAGCTGCCAGGAAGATTTAAATAAAATCACCCTCGATGATTTTGATATCGTTAAAAAAGAACGCCTGCAGGACTTGGCAAAAACATGGCTGATTAAATCAGGTCAGCAAAAAGAAATCGAAGGTGTAATTAGTACAATGGGCGGATTGAGCCAACGACTTATTGATAAGAATATTGAACAGATAATTCCTTCAATTCAATTTATCGATGCACAGCTTCCTGTTGTTTTTGATCATTTGTTCCAAATCAGCGATCCTAAAGTTTCTATTGTTACCGATCCTGAAGCAATTAAACAGCTTGAAGAAGCGAAAAATGACTCGATCTCTCTTAAACTTTCAAATATACCGTTAATCGAGGTGATTAAATATGTTTGTAAAGTTAAAGGGCTTATATATCGTGTTGATGACAATGCTATTGTTATAAACAGTAAAGGAAATGTTACTCTTAAAAGAAAAGTATTCCAGTTGTCGCGCAGTCTTGATATGATCGACTTGCCTGATGCTGAAGGAAGTTCAAATAAAAAAGTAACTAAACTTCTCGAAAAAATTGGAATCCCTCAGGTTGAAGGGGCAACTGTTACTTACGACACAAGAAATAACAGGCTTATCGTTAGAAACACAGCTGAGAATCTGAAAATAATCGAAGAGTTTATTAAAAGATTTAGTAAAACTCCTTTCCAGGTGCAAATACAGTCAAGATTCGTTACTATTCGCAGCGATGACATGAATCAATTGGTTTTCAGACAGTTCCTTACAAAAAATTACAGATGGAACCGCAGTTCTAAATATGGCGACAGATTTTATCTTGGAGCTCCTAATAAACAAAAGGAACTGACTCCGGGTCTCAGATATATTAGATCGTTTATGAATGAAAGCACTTACGATCCGGTTGCTTCAGCATATCAAAGACCTCAGTTGGTTTCCACAGGCGACCCGTATGAAGATTATATGCGTGAAAAAGCTCTTCGTCCTCAAATGCCTCAATACTTACAACAAGGCGTTTATAATATCGAATCAGCATATTCATCTATTCAACAGCAGAAAGATCTTGTTGTGCAGCAGCGTCAAAAAGCAAGCGCTGAATATAATTCTTATCAGAATCTGGTTAAAACTTATTCTCCGTTGATTGCTCAGGGTGGTCCAATGGCTCCGATTTATCAACAGCAGCTTGCTAATACTTACAGTAATTATATTTCGACTGTTTCGGGGTCTTATCTTCCAAGCTTGAATACGCTCAGTCTTTATCAGCAGAATTTAGATAAAATGAATGCTGAAGAAAAAACAGTAAACGATCCGCTTGGTAAAGTATTCGATGTTTCCGGTGTTATAGGACCCGCGAAATTCCGTTCAGTTATTTATGCTTTAGACAATTCTGAAGGTATACATACTATTTTCGCTCCTGAAATAACAGTTCTTAACGGTCAGCGCGGCGAAATCAAAAGTGTCATTACTTTAAGATATAATAAAACAATCGAAGAAGCGGAAGATCAGGATGTAGATGTTGGTGACGCTTATAGTGTTGTTTACGATTATGCTGTTACTCCAAAAGAATGGGATTCAAGAGAGTACGGAACAAGGTTGTATGTTACTCCTTCTGTTAAGTCAGACAATAAAACAATTGAGTTGGACATTAATCCTGAAGTTTCTGATTTACTTGGATTCAGACAGTTCGTATCTTCAAGAAATAATGTTTATGAATTGCCGCAGTTCTTTGTTCAATCATTAAAAACAACTGTACTTGTTAATGACGGTGATACAATTGTTATGGGTGGATTGATGCACGAACAGCTTGTTAAAACTCACGACAAAACACCTATTATCGGTGATCTCCCATTGATAGGTAGATTTTTCAGAGGTGAATCTGAAGTGTCTAAAAAATCAAATCTTTTGGTTTTCCTGACCGCTAAATTGATTGATCCGTCAGGACAGACTCATCACGTAGCTTCTGTTCAATAATTGAATATATAGATTGATGACATACGGCGAAGGAAACTTCGCCGTATGTCATTTCTACATCATAATTTATGGTGCAGATAATGAAATGCTTTATCACGAATTAATGTGGAGAGCGTTTTTGTCAAATTTCCTTCTTGGATTTGTCTAACCTTGTGAAAACAATTTTACTTGTAGATGGAATGGCGTTTGTTTATCGCGCCTATTTTGCGGTTCCGCCAATGAAAAATATTGCCGGCCTGCATACTAATGCAGTATTTGGATTTAATCGTATGCTGCAGCGAATGATTAATCAGGTCATACCGGATTACATAGCTGTATTGTTCGATACTCCTAAACCTACGTTCAGGCATGAACTCTTCCCGGAATATAAGGCGCAAAGACCGCCAATGCCGGCTGAACTCTCTGAACAGATTCCCTGGATTAAAGAATTAATTCGAGCACTGAATATTCCCTGTCTTGAGTATCCCGGTTACGAGGCAGACGATGTTATCGGAACTTTGGCTGTTAACGGAGCTGAAAAGGATATTAACGTCCTTATTGCGTCAGCCGACAAAGATCTTTGTCAACTCGTTAATGATAAAATAGCAATTCTCAGTGTTACAATGAAGTCGATGGATGTAATTGATAATGCAGGTGTTATTGATAAATTTGGCGTTAGACCTGATCAGATCATTGACTATCTCACTTTGGTGGGCGATGCTGCCGATAATGTTCCCGGAGTAAAGAAAGTGGGTTGTAAAACGGCGAAACAACTGCTTAATCAACTCGGTTCTATTGAGAATATATATTCTAATCTTGATAAACTTAAACCGGCAGTGAAAAAGAGTTTTCAGGAAGCGTCTGAGAATATTAATGCTTATAGAAATTTAATAAAAATTGACTGTGATGTTCCCATTAAAGAAAATGTTGACAATCTGATTATGAGGGAACCCGATAATAATAAATTTTCTGAAATAATTGAATATCTTGGCTTTCGGGTCCCGTCTCGTAAAAAAAAGGTCAATATTCAACCTGAACTCTTCTGATGAATAACTTCGCGCCGACAACGATTATCGGTTTAACAGGCGGAATAGGCGCCGGAAAATCAACCGCGGAATCTTTTTGCGAAAATAAAGGAATTATTACTGCTGACGCGGATCGATGGTCCCATGAAATATTAAAAAATAACAAGACCGTTATTAAAAAAATCGTTGATTATTTTGGTCAGTTCTATAATGTAAACCCATTACTCGACACAGGAGTACTTGACAAAAAATTAATTGCGTCAATTGCTTTTGAAAATAAAAAGGTCATCCAATTTCTTGAACAATTAATTCATCCAATAGTTAAGCGGAAAGCAACAGAATGGATTAAAGAATTACAGAATAATGGAGTCCGGATGGCTGTTCTTATTGTTCCGCTGCTCCTGGAAAGCAGTTTTTACAAAAATGTGGACGTTATTGTCGTTATAGCTTCCAGACAGGAAGTAAGAATGAAACGTCTTAAGGAACACAGGAAATGGAGTGAGAAACAAATACTATCAAGAATGAATAATCAAATGAGTGAAAAAGAAAGAATTGAACATGCGGATTATGTTGTAGAAAACAACGGATCTATTGAAAATTTCAGGAATAACTTTTATTCAGTTCTTAAAATAATAGAAGAAAATATTAATTAAATATAAACAGAAAAGGTAAAATTGTGGCTACTAAGAAAACAACAAAAAAAGCAGTAAAGAAAACAGGAAAAAAAACAACAAAAAAAGTTGCAAAAAAAGTTGCAAAAA
>JAOZSF010000004.1:0-6936 GCA_029939815.1 bacterium | reverse complement strand
GTAAAGAAAACAGGAAAAAAAACAACAAAAAAAGTTGCAAAAAAAGTTGCAAAAAAAATCGCTAAGAAAACCTCAGGTAAATCTGCGGCAATAAACGAAAAAAAATTAAGTAAATCTGCTGATTCAGCTCAATCAGTCGAGCCGAAAGCGGAAGATAATGCTGCTATGCAGCCTGAACTTCCTGTAATCGAAAAAAACATACCTGAAGATACGTCAAAAACTTCGGATGATAAGAAAAACAACTCTGATGAACAGGGTAAACAGGAAAAAGAAAAAACAGGAGAAGATTCCGCTATTGTTTTTGCACGCGAAAATGCTCTGAATATTGTCGAACTGCAGAAAAAACCAATGACCGACTTGATTGAAATTGCCAAAGACTTGCAAATAACAAATATCGGTAATCTCAAACGTCATCATCTAATATTTGAAATTCTTAAAGCACAAACTAAAAAAGTCGGATACATTTTCGGAGAAGGTGTTCTGGAAGTATTGCCTGACGGCTTCGGTTTTCTTAGAATGCCTCATTATAATTATTTGCCGTGCCCGGAAGATATTTATGTCTCACCTTCACAAATCAGACGCTTCGAATTGAAAACAGGCGATACTGTTGCAGGCGTATTCAGACCACCGAAAGATAAAGAAAAATATGTCGCGCTACTAAAAGTAGAAACTGTTAATAGTGATGACCCGGACGAAAATAAAAATAAAATTTTGTTTGAAAACTTAACTCCTTTATACCCGGAAGAACGTTATGTTCTTGAAGACGATTCTAATAAAATTACAACACGGGTTATGGATTTAATGACACCGATAGGTAAAGGACAGCGTGGTTTGATTGTTGCTCAGCCACGTACCGGTAAAACAATCATTATGCAGGATATCGCAAACGCAATTATTAGTAATTCCCCCGATACAACACTTATTGTTCTGCTTATAGATGAGCGCCCGGAAGAAGTTACTGATATGCAGCGTAATGTTAAAGGAGAAGTTATCAGCTCTACTTTCGATGAACCGCCGGAACGCCATATCCAGGTTGCAGAAATGGTTATTGCGAAAGCCAAGCGTCTCGTGGAACATAAACGTAACGTTGTAATCCTTCTCGATAGTATTACACGTCTAGCCCGAGCTTACAATACAGTTCAGCCGGTAAGTGGAAAAATTCTAACAGGTGGTCTTGACGCAAATGCTCTTCACAAACCTAAACGCTTCTTCGGTTCGGCAAGAAATTGTGAAGAAGGAGGCAGCCTTACAATTATTGCTACAGCTTTGATTGATACAGGAAGCAAAATGGACGATATTATTTTTGAAGAGTTTAAAGGAACAGGAAATATGGAATGTCACCTCGATAGAAAGCTTAGCGATAAACGTGTTTTTCCGGCTATTGATATTGAACGTTCAGGAACAAGACGCGAAGAACTTCTGCTTCACCCTGAAGAACTTTCAAAAGTATGGCTTTTAAGAAAAGCCCTCAGTGCCATGAATCCTATTGAGAAAATGGAAACAATTATCGAACAAATGAAGAAAAGACCTACTAATGCTGAATTTCTACTTTCTATACGGGGAGAATAAGGAGTTATATTATGTTTGTTATTCTTAGAAGCCTTATGCTTATAGGTTGCACCATCGCGGGAGCGGTAATTGCCGCTATGCTTAAGTTTGATGCCGCTGCCAACCTTTTCCCGGAAACGTCCGCGCTAATTATTATTCTTTTTGGCGCTCTTGCGGGTTTGCTGCTTGCAATTATCGCGATTCTTACAGAACTTTTTTTAAGGAGACTTTCGCTGAGGCATCTCGCGGTTATTATTGTCGGTCTTGCATCAGGAGCAATTATTGCCTGGCTTATTACTAAACTTGCCTACCTGCTGCCCTTATATATCACAAATTATATTCTTGCTCATCACGCTTATTTTTGCGCGGGAACTTTTGGCCTTTATCTTCTTTTTGTCTATATCGGTATTGTTGTGGCGGTTCGCGGAAAAGATGAATTCAGTATCTTTATTCCTCACTATAAGTATAATCAAGATAAAACAACTCATCCGGTCGTTCTGGACACCAGCGCTATCATTGACGGCCGTATTGTTGAAATTTATAAAACCGGATTCATGAAAAATAAAATTATTGTTCCGGAATTCGTACTCCATGAATTGCAAATTGTTTCCGATTCGCAGGTGCCTCTTACAAGATCAAAAGGCAGAAGGGGACTCGAAACATTGAAAAAACTTCAGGAAGCCCCTAATATTACCGTTGAAGTTACTAATATTGATTATCACGATACCGATGAAGTCGATGATAAATTAATGAAACTTGCGAAAGAAACAGGCATTACTATTCTTACTACTGATTATAATCTCCAACAGGTAGCGCGTATTCAGCATATTCCGTGTATTAATGTTTTCGGACTCGTTAATGCACTTAAAACACCTTTTATCCCGGGTGAGAAAATGACAGTAAACATAGTCAAAGAAGGCTCCGAAATTAATCAGGGAGTCGGATTCCTTAATGACGGAACTATGGTCGTTGTTACTAACGCAAGACCGTTTATCGGTAAACGGGCTGAAGTAGAACTGACATCTATGCTCCAGGGAGCTTCCGGTAGAATTTTCTTTGCTGAAATTGTTAAAAGTGATAAAAACTTCGACTCCATTTCTGAAAATAAAAAAATATGATTGTAAAGAAAAGGAAAACTTCCGAAGTTGATTGGGCTGGAATAATCGAGGAAAAATTGCTCCCTTTCGTTGAGCGGCCTTCAAGATATATAAATCACGAAATTAACAGCATCCATAAAAACTGGGATGACGCTGTGCTGCGCATAGCATTGGTTTTCCCGGACGCTTACGAAATAGGAATTAGTCATCTCGGTCTTAAAATCCTTTATTCTATTCTTAATAACATACCGGGCGTTATCGCTGAAAGATGTTATTCACCATGGATTGACGCGGAAAAAATCCTCCGGGAAAAGAAGATACCACTCTGCTCTCTTGAATCTTCAAAACCTCTTGCAGAATTCGATATTATCGGTTTCTCAATCCAATACGAACTCTCTTATACCAATATCCTGGCAATACTTGACCTTGCAGGTCTTCCTCTCCGGTCAAAAAATCGATTCGGGAAAAAAAATCCCCTCATTATTGCCGGAGGAAATGTTTATTCACCGGGTCCTTTGGAACCTTTTATTGATGCCTTCGCTCTTGGTGACGGCGAAGACACAATCAGGAAAATTGCTGATTGGGCAATTAAAAAAAAGAATGATAATTCATTTGTTCCAAATGAAAACCTTCTGGAAGATCTTGCAGAAAATATTCCGGGCATTTATGTTCCGGCTTTGTATGAAACGATTGCTTCTGATGATCCCGCGCAAAGAATATGTGCCGTAAAATCTTCTTCTGAAAAAGTCCCGTTTCCTGTGCCAAAACAATTCGCTGAAAATATTTCCACTATCCCGGTCGCGGAAAATTCTATCGTTCCTTACTGCGAAGCTATTCATGATAGAGCGCAAATAGAGATTATGCGCGGATGTGTTCGAGGATGCAGGTTTTGTCAGGCAGGAATGGTTACCCGCCCTCTCCGCGAAAAAAAATCCGAAAAAGTTATTGAAGAAGCAGTTGCAATTATTAAAAAAACAGGATACGAAGAAATAAGTTTGACTTCTCTCTCTTCAGGCGATTATTCGCAGATATCTGATGTTCTTAATAATCTCAGAAATCAGGAGTTATTTCCAAACGCGCCTGTTTCCGTAGCTTTACCTTCGCTGCGTATAGATTCCTATGCAACGGTTCTTGCCGATACATCAAAAAAAGTAAGAAAAAACAACTTCACTTTCGCACCGGAAGCGGGAAGTGAGCGACTGCGGAAAGTTATTAACAAGCAGCTTTCGAATGAAGAAATTATTAATACGATTCAATCGATTATTGATTTAGGATGGTTGCGTGTAAAAGCTTATTTTATGATTGGGCTTCCTACGGAAACTTTTGAAGACATTAAAGAAATGGTGGAACTTATTTACCAAATCCTTGATTTGAAAAGGAACGGGAAAAAATCTCCTCTTCAAATTAATATTTCTATTGCGGCTTTTATTCCAAAATCTTTTACTCCTTTTCAATGGGCAGAATTTTCTCCAATTGATGAACTGCTTGAAAAAAGAAATTATATTTTTCAAAATCTTCCGCGGAAACGTGTTAAAATATCATTCCATAAATTCCAACTTAGCAGACTTGAAGCTATATTCGCCCGCGGAGATGAAAAATTAGCCGAGGTGGCTGAAATGGCTTTTAAAGCAGGTTGCCGGTTCGACCAGTGGACTGAGCAACTTGATGTTGACAAATGGGAAAACGCCTTTGCTGAAGCCGGAATAAATCCCGATAATTATCTTAAAGAAATACCAATGAATTCTCCGTTGCCATGGGATGTTCTCAATTACGGTGTTTCAAAAGAATTTCTGTCTAAAGAATGGAATAAAGCATTTGAAACGGAAGAAACCCCCTCGTGTCTTAACGGGAAATGTGTTCAATGCGGGCTTCAAAAATGGAATGCGTGTTCTTTAAAATGATAAATATGATATAATATCAATCCATAATTTACTTGTATCCCGGTTTACCGTGAAATAGTGTGTGGATAACTAAAATAAAAAATAAAACCGTTGAACCGGTCAAATTAATCTTTAGAAATATGAATGAAGATATATCAAAACAAAAAGAAAATAAACAACCGAAATGGCTCGCTGTTATTAAAGAAATTTTAGGACTTGTCCTGCTGCTCGCTTTCTTCTTCTTCCTCAAATCCAACACTATCGAGTTGTTTAAAATCCCAACAGGTTCTATGGAACCAACTCTCTACGGTGCAAACGAAATGGGACACGGTTTTGGTGACCATCTGCTCGTACTGCGTTGCGCTTATGGTTTCAGCAGCAAAATAAAAATACCTTTCTTAAACTGGCATGTTCCTATTCCGGAATACAGAGTAATGATCCCGGGAATGCGATTACCTAAAGTTGGCGATGTTGTCGTGTTCGAAAATCCGACTGATGAGCGCATTGATTACATTAAACGCTGTGCGGGAACTCCGGGTGATCATATCAAAATTAAAGACGGACACCTCTTTGTTAATGATAAAATCATTACTAATTCTCCGGCAACGGCAAGCTATGTTTACTACACTAATGCAGGAATGCTATGCGATAGGTTTATTACCGTAGAAGCGGCTGTAGAATCTATTATCGATAAAACTCTCGTTAAAGCTGTAAAAACAAACGCTCATATTAGAAATGAACTCTTTTCAATTATGCCTAAAGGAACAGCAAGAAATCTGTCCTCGGCTTTCGCTTCAGCGGTTAACCGAGGCGGCGGATTGCTCAGTATGCAGTTCAAAGAGTACATTCCACAAATTATGTCGATTGTTAAACGTTACCACCTTGATAAAATTAAAGACTCAATTTTGATTAATGGAAAACCGTTTCGTGTTGTTGAAAAACAAGTTGAAAATAAAACCGCAGGATTTAATCCTATTACTGATACAATAGTTTCCGAAATCGTTGTTCCGGAAAAATCCTACTTTATGCTAGGTGATAACAGTGCCGCCTCAGCTGATAGCAGATATTGGGGGTTCGCTCCGCTTGAACTTATTAAGGGACGCGCATGGTGCATTTATCTTCCATTAAAACGTATAAGAATGATTAGATAATATGACATTTATAAAAATAAAAATATCTTGTCTTAATTTATTCTCATTACTGCTTTTATTACTACTCTTTGCAGGATGTACTACCTTTCGTTCAGCTTTACCGCGACCGATTAATGATGTTCTCAGACCGTCTTCCTACGCAAAAATAATTAGAGTGGCTATCGTTTTAACAAAACCTTCCGCAACAATTAGCGTTATCGGTCCGGGAACTTTATATGACAAAATTCACCATAAAAGGATTAAACGGTTCAGTTCCCTCGGGAAAACCGTTTTTTCTGTTAAAAACGGCAGTATTTTTATTAATAATTATAATACTAAAAGCTCTCATATAATTATTCTGGCGGATATGCCGCAAAGTATAAGACTTCGAGATAAATTCGATGAAGATATTGTTTATCGCGGTAGAATGGACGTGATAGCGGATAATAACAGCTCTCTAACCGTTGTTAACACTTTACCGCTTGACGAATATATTATGGGCGTTGTCCCAAGAGAAACGTTCCCGGCGTGGCCCCTTGCCGCGTTAAGAGCTCAAGCGGTCGCCGCAAGAACTTTTGCGGTATCGCATATACCAAATGGAAAAGATAAAATATATGATATCGTTTCACCAACTCATCAGCTTTACGGTGGAGCAACAGCAGAAACACCATCTACAACCAAAGCCGTTTTGGACACGCAGGGCGAAATATTAACATATAAAGGAAAAGTGTTATGTGCTTTCTTTTATACCTGTTGCGGCGGAAAAACTGAAGAAGCAAAAAATATCTTTTCTACCATAAAAGAATACCCTCACGCGGTAGATTCACCTTACTGTAAAGGAACCAAACATTACTCTTGGAGTTATTCTGTTGCGCTTCCAAACTGTTCTCAAAAACTTAGGAAAGCCGGGAAATATCTGCCGGGACAGGTCAAATCAGTTAAAATAATTGAACGCTTTAAAAGCGGTCGCGCGGCAAAAATTAAATTTTCATCCAAAACAAAATCCGTTATTATTACCGGCGAGGAATGCAGAAGAATTCTCGGATATAATAATATCAGATCAACTCTCTTTAAAGTCAGAATTAAAAACGGAAGACTACAATTCATCGGCAGAGGATGGGGACACGGTGTGGGATTATGCCAGTGGTGCTCAGAGGTTATGGCGGAAAAAGGTTTCGATTATGAACAAATACTTAGCCATTTCTATCCCGGCACCGAAATCGAAAGATAAGGACCGGAATCCGCAGTTAACCGCAGCGACTATACCTGAAACGTGAAACT
>JAOZSF010000117.1 GCA_029939815.1 bacterium | reverse complement strand
AAGGCTTGAAGGTGAATTTGTGGCCGCGGTCTTTGACCGCGGAAAATTCGATGTTTCTGTTGCGGATAATTACACATTATTGAGAAACATTTCCAATGACTTTCCAACGGCAGCTGAACTTGTTTCAGGTCTTACAACCAATGCTTATGAAGATGCGACAACGTCTGTCGGACAGAATTATTACTACTGGGTAAAAGCCGGTAATACAGGCGGATTCAGTGCAATAACCGGTCCCGCGCAAGGTTTTACTTCAACACCTCAACCGGCAACTCTGTCTAACATTTACCGTCACAATCTGTTTGGGTGGATATTATAGTGCTACTAATGTTCTTAATGATTCTCCGATGTGTGTCAAATGGTTCTTGGCAAATTATGAGTTCTGCGGCTCAGTGAATTTTATTAATGGCGGTAGCGTTGTTCCCGTATCAGGCATTTCAGGAAACAGCAAAACTCTCAGTATAAATATGTTGCTTCAGCTGACGGAACATTTATTATTACAGCTTATCCTACCGGTGCCGGATCATTTCATATTTCCGGTTTCAGTAACGAAAAAACAGGAGATTCAAATCCAAAAACTGTTGTTGACTGCGTAATTAATTTCGGCGATGTTGCTGTCGGAAGCTCTAAAACCCTCCCAATGGAAATCGCAAACGGAGGAGGGGGAACGACCTTGGGAACAATAACCGGCAGCGCATTTCCGTTTGCTCTTGCCACCAATGTTTATTCGGCTGTTGCGCCGACTTCGGATGTAATTAATATTGATTTCACACCGGACACCGAAGGCGGCTATACGAATATTATTTCATTGCTTGGAAATGACGGTACAACCCGGGTTTTACTCACAGGGACCGGTGTTCCCGAGCCGTTTTTATTTACTATTTATCATTTATTATTTATTATTTTAAAGTAAGAAAATAATTTTTGGTTTAACTTAAACTTTTCAAACGGCAAAAAATGTTGATTGCAATCAACATTTTTTGCCGCTTGTGTTTTTAGCGCATAGGCAACAGTTTTCGATATGTTGCAATTCAAATCTTGATTTGCTATAATTTTATATCGGCTTATATAGTAGTTAATCAGCAACTTTTTAATCCCGGGATTAATCCCGGACGTAAAACTATGACTTCTGTAAAATACTCAGACGCAAACCATATAGAATTTAAATGCACAGGCTGTGGTTCAAATATTTCTTTTTCCATTCTGAAAATGGAACACGATGATGTTTTGACTTGTAAAGAATGTAATAAAAAATATTTTTTCAACGAAAAGTTTTTCGATCAGATAGTTAGATTCGAACAGCTTCTTGAAGCGGTTCATAATGTAAGAGATATGCTTGACACCACTAATGTAGCAATTGCGTTTGGCGATGAAGAGGTCAAAATACCATATAGACTTTTGCTTACACGGCTGAATACAATGTTGACACTTAAAATGGACGGAAAGGAAACGATTTTCCGATTTCGGGTAGAACCGCTGAATATGCAAAGTTGATAATACGCAAACTTCTGCATTTAATGCAGTTAATTAATAATTATGACTGATATATTGGTTGGACATATTGAACAAATTGCCGCGCATGCTCATTTATGGGGATTTTTAATTGTTTTTGTTTTAATGACAATTGAAAGTTCTTTTATTCCTTTTCCAAGTGAGGTCGTAATGGTTCCGGCGGGATTCCTCGCTTACAGAGGTGAACTGCTCTTTGGTAATCCGATATTGGATTTGATAGTTGTCGTCCTTTGCGGAGTATTAGGCTCGATTTTCGGTGCGTATATTAATTATTATTTATCATTAAAACTTGGTCGCCCTATTTTGCATAAATACGGCAAATATGTTTTTCTGAAAGCCGAAACAATTGACAGAGCAGAAGAAATATTTAATAAATACGGCGATATTACTACTTTTATCTGCAGATTGCTTCCGGCTATAAGGCAATTGATATCAATCCCGGCAGGATTGTCGAAAATGCCGCTCGGAAAATTTACTTTTTATACTACGCTCGGTGCAACTGTTTGGACGGCTCTGCTTGCCGGTACAGGATATTATCTTGCCAGTTTAGCAAGTGATATGACTTATAAAGAGCTGGTATATAAAGGGAAGGCATTTTTGCATGAAAATTATCTATGGATTTTATTATTTATTGTAGTAATAGTGATTATTTATATCTTAACTCATAAAATTATAATGAAGAAGAATAACGTTCTTTCTCCGGAGGAAACAGAATGAAACGCCAAATTACTTGTGTATTATTAGCAATCGCTTTGCTGACCGGATGTACAAATATCCAGCGCGGTACCCTTATAGGAGCACTTATAGGCGGCGGTGTCGGCGCCGGAATAGGTGCCGCGGGCGGTGGCGTCGGAGTGGCTGTAGGCGCCGGTGTCGGCGCAGGCACAGGGGCTTTGCTCGGTATGGTTGCAGGCGAAGTTTATGAAGTGCATAAAGCCAGAATGAAAGAAGAATATGCCGACTATAATCCTGAAACAGGGGCCGCGGTCGTTACTACAAAAACTCTGGCGGAATACGAAAAAAGACTCGCTCTTATGGAAGCAAAAAATAGATACCTGATGGCGCAAAATGAAAAATTGATCGCCGCAAGTTATACTATGGCGGATGCTATTAATGCGGATGGGAGATATGTTCGTGTAGATACCACCCCGGAAGGAGTTTTACAGGTTACGCTTGTTTCTGAAGTTTTGTTTGAACCAGGACGCGCTAAATTAAAAGAAGCTATCTATCCTGTTCTTGATGAGATCGGTCGCTCGGTTACTGAAGAATATCCTGATTATTATGTTGCTATTGAAGGTCATACAGACCCGAGTGAAGTTTCGTCAACCGGTTATCGCTCAAACTGGGAACTATCTTCTGCCCGCGCGCTTGCAGTGCTTCATTATTTTGGCGACAGAAAGTTGATTGACGAAAAGCATCTTGCTGTTGCAGGCTATGGTTCTGAAAGACCTATTGCTGATCCTTCAACTCCGGACGGTCAGAGGATGAATCGCCGGGTTGTAATTACTTTAATGCCTAACAGACCAGCGGCAGTTCCGCATGGTTTTAAATAACGCACTTCAATGTGTTTAACTTCAACCTGAGAAAAGGTAAATGAAGAAAACATTATCACTAATCAAAAAAAATATTGTAAAGGTATTGGGAATTGTCACTTTGTTGACGGTAATTTCAGGTTGTGCAACGAGTGAAATTACTCAACCGAAACCTTTGATACTTGCCGAACGCGGGCATAACGACAAAATTCTTGCTATTATGCCGCTTGGTAAATTAAATCCGGCTTACATAACCGCGCAGGAACAGGAAAATAAAGCATGGTTCGCTCCCGCATTGCTGTACGGAAAAGGTGAAGTAAGCGGATTGAATAATCCATACGAAGATTTCGCGCTCGCAATTTATAACAGACTTCGCGGTTATGATGTCTTTCGAAGAGTCGTAATCGTGAAAAGCAGAGAAGAAGCTGATAAACTCGGCGCTTCATACCTGCTGTGTTTCCGCATAAACGGCTGTTATGCTGTTGGCGAAGGAGCAAACTGGAATTTTATTTACTGGCTTACTTATAAAGCTGACTTTAATGTTGATGTTGTCGTTTACGATTTGGATTCAAACGAAAGAATTGATCATCAAAGAATCAAAAGTGAAGCTTATTCTACTTCAACATGGTCAACGTCTGATGTTCGTGCTTATTTGCGGAGAACGCTGCTGCGCGGCGTGACACTGCATAATGCTGTTGCTCAGATTAACTTCTGATTATTTCTAATGCAACTTGATGCTCTTATTACTAAAGCGTTGAAATTCCGTGAAGAACGGAACTGGAAACAATATCATTCTGCAAGGAATATCGCTTTGTCGATTGTTCTTGAATCGGCAGAATTGCTTGAAATATTCCAATGGAAAACCGATGAAGAATCAAAAAAGCTTTTAAGTGATCCCGTTCAGCGGGAGAATATTGCGGATGAACTTTCGGACATTTTGCTTTATTCTATTCTTATGGCTAACGATTTAAATATAGATATTATTAAAGCCGCAGATAAAAAGATAGATAAAAATGCCGCAAAATATCCTGTCGATAAAGTCAAAGGACGAGCCGTTAAATATACCGAACTGTGATTTTCAAAAGTTAATAATAATACGCTTCACGTTTTGCACTTTATTTAGTCATCCCTTAAAATAAAATCCGAAGTGATTATAAGGCAATAAAGTAAAAATGTATTTTTATTATTCAGAAGGGAAATTCCTGCCTAAGTTATTAAAATAATTGAATCCGGCTTACCGATGGTTATCTTCTGGTTTCTTCCATTTTGTTACCCAGGTTGCTTTTTTATTTTTTTCAAGATACTTAGAATTCATGTTGATCCATATAGGCTTTGTTATTACAGCTCCGTATGAATAATTATCAGCAAACCAATGCTCTTTCATTGGAATAAAAGTTTTATCCGTTTTAAATTCAATCTTTACATACTGATCTTTAAGCCCGGTCATATCACAACAAATCCAGCGTTCCTCGGTTGAATTGAGTGAAAGAGTCGCAGTTGATATATTGTTAATGTAAAGCTTTAATTTAAGCCCTAAAGTTGCCATTTTCGCATTTACAGCTCTGTAGCCAAAATAAAAAATGTCTTTATTAATTTTCGATTCCGTTAAAGCGTGATTTCCCATTGAATGCCATTGATGCTTTGAAGAACCGCCCGGAACTTTATTATAAAATCCATAAGATAATCTGCCTGCTCTTGATTTAATTAACCGGCGTGACTTTGCATTCGAAAGACCTAAAATAAAAAGCGCGAAAAGAATTCCAATGGCTGCAATCTTTAATAATCGGCTCAAAGGTGTTTTACAGAGATAGTCCCAGCCAAACATTCGAAAACCGCGCTGCATTCTCCGCTCAACTTTTCTCCACTTCTCCCGAAAAAATAAAAAATTATCCTCGGAAAAGTCGGGGAGTTTACTATATGATCTTGCCGCGCAAGCCGAAATAACAGCTAAAAAGAATACACATTCTTCTCTTATAAGTATAATATCTGAAAATAATGACAATAATAAGAATGCCAGAAAACTTACAGAAATCATTTGAAGATATAATGAGTACTCATGTGCAAAAATATTTGCATTACGAAAAAAAGCACGGGAGAAACGTATAAATGTCAATATAAGGAAAATTAAAAATAAAACGAATGTTATTATTCCGCCCTCAGCAAGAATTCGCAGCGGAACATTGTGTGCGCGTGCAATGCTAAACATATCGTTTTTCACTTTGAATTTGGAGTATTCCTGTTCGAAAAGTCCGCAGCCGATTCCCCATAACGGAGAACTGCTCACCATTTTTATTCCGCATTCCCAATGCCATTTTCTACCTTCAAATAGAGTGGATGACAAATTATGTTTTCTGGTAATTGAACTTTTCCAAAAAGAAATTCTTTCTACCAAAGGTGTGTGCTTTATAAAATCAATCTTTGGTAATTCAACTGCCGAGATGATTAACGTTGAAACAATAAACAAAAGAACAGCCACAGCTTTCCAGTTATGTCTGATAATATTTTTAATAGTGTAAATTAATAACCATGTTAATCCGAAAAGAGCAAGAATAATTATGTTAGCACGACAACCACTTAAAATGATCGTAATAAATTGAAACAAAATAAGAACAGCAAGTGCTGATTTTGACAACCATGATTTACTATTTCTAAATAAATAAACCCCAATTATTAAAACTACCGTTAATACGTCAGCAAGAACTGCCGGCGAAGAAAATGTTGAACAAATCCTTCGCTCGTAAACGTAAAAATCAACCATATAAGTGCGGGTCATATAGGAATAAAGACCGAATATTGATACAGGCAGACTAGACCATTGAACGCTCCATAACAGTATTTTAATATCTTTGCTGTTCCGGATTAATTTAAGCATTGCCCAATATAATGAGATTCCGCAGCACCATAACCATAAAAATCTCATCGAAATAAAATTGTCTTCCTGGCTTATAAAAGGAATAACGCGCAGCTGCATTTTTAACTCTGCCATTGAAGAAAGCTGATTAGGCGTAAATTGGGAAATGATCCCAAGCAATGCGGCAATAAAAAGAGCAATAAAAAAAAGTTGGAAATCTATGCTGAAAGCGGGGTTTTCTTTTTCATTATCCCGCTGCTTATATATAACGAATGAAGCAGCAAAACATATAGCCAAAGCACTGATATACCCGATCTTTATATACGGCCACGGCAGTTTGAACATACGGATATTGTTAAACAGAAAAATGCATGGAATTATCCAGTATAATATGCTGCGCGGGTAAAGGAAACTAATACTTACTAATATACAGCTTAAGGATGTAGCTAACCACCAAAGTCTGGGTTCGGGATAAAATAATAATGACCAAATATACCAGGGCAAAAATATTCCGGATATAAAATATCGATGACGGCAAAGAAATTCCTGAATCCTAAAGATCATATTCAATAAGAGTCTCAATAATTTTCGGATTTGTCTTTGTCTCAGCATTTAATACTCCCCAGCTTATTTAGCAGCCCCTTAAAAAGTTAAGATTGGTAAATTGTTTTTTAAGAGT
>JAOZSF010000003.1:13777-22394 GCA_029939815.1 bacterium | reverse complement strand
CGCGCGAGACCGGTAACAGCAGAAAATCAATATGCAAATGAAAATATTCATTATTTTAACATTATTTATTATGATTAATGTAACTTATGCCGTAAACGGAAAAGATAAATCCGCAATTCAAAGAATAGGAATTAAAAACGGGACGTTTGTTAATTCGGTAACAGGTGAGAAATTTACGCCAAAAGGGTTTAATTACGCGCGGCTTCATAAAGGGTGGCACTCAACCTTCGGCAGGAAAACTTACGAACCGGAAAGAATAGAAAAAATGCTGCGTGACCTTCATACAAACGGTTTTAATATTGTCCGCGTTTTTGTTGACCAATTAGCGGAAAACGGGATTGTTGATTCCGAAAAAGCAGAAAAACTTTCTTCCGTTTATATGAATAACGTTTGCGATTTTCTTAAACGCGCGGCGAAAAATCATGTCTATGTCGTTTTTACTTTCCCGATGATGCCGATATCAAAACAATATTCAGATTTGTTTGATAAAATAAGACCGGATATTGTCGGCATAAATCAAGTGTATTTAACCCGTGGAGCAATTAAAGCAAAAGCAAAATATATTTCCGATTTCGTACAGTGGATAAAAAATAAAAATCCTGAACTTTTGCCAATTGTGTTTTCTTACGAACTTTGTAATGAAGCGGCGATGGTTGTTGATAAACCGCCTTTTTCTCTTAAAAAAGGATTTATTATTCCGGCAAACAAAAAAAAATATGACCTTTCATCGGATAAAGAGTTACAGAAAATGGTTGATGACCATACTCTTCTGTGGGTCTATAATTGCGTTAAACAAATAAAAAAAGTTGATCCTTTGGCTTTGGTTAGCGCGAACGTTTTTACTTATGTCGCTGTTTATCGAACCGGTCCCGGAAAAATCCTTGTTGATGAATCAGTTGACGCGCGTTTTCCATTAAGAGCGCTTACTCTTGCCAAAAGTAAAATAGATTATCTTGACATTCATTTATATCCGTTGAAAAGCAGTTCAATTAAAGAAGATTTAGAGAGTATCGAATGGAGTGAAACACTGTCAGCATGCAGAGAAACCGGAAAACCGGTGGTAATGGGGGAGTTCGGCTTCTTTAGAGAAAATCAAAAGAATATTACCGCTGCGGTTAAAGCAATGAAACATGTTCTCGCGCAAGCGCGTGAAAACGGTTTTCAGGGATTTATGTACTGGACTTACGATACCGATGAACAGAAAAGAATCTGGAACGGAAAATCTGAGAATGGGAGAATAATCAAAGAATTGAAAAAGGCGAAATTCTGATTTTCAGACACGCAACGAAGTAACGCGCGTATTTCGCGTGGTCATTACGCGGAAAATAAAAATGAGTTTTGCTCTTTATCCTGTTAATCTTGTATAATGAAATAATGTGCTATGTCAGAATAATTTTGTTATAATGTGTTAATTTAACCACGGATGGCTACAGATAAACACGAAAAAATAATAAATTATAATGCGAATACATGTTATTTCATTGCCGCTATCTTTCCGTGGGCAGAAATATTCTTCTCACAAGGTTTAATCTTTATCTTTTTCAAGAAATAAAACAATATTTGAAATCGCGGATTCTTTGTCGTAATCATAAAGAAGAACATGATTGGATTTTTCATATTCAATAATTTTTGCATTCTTATTGCTGTTAAATAACTCTTTCGTATATTCAAATGAGGCAACTTTATCGTTTTTAGAACCTAAAACCAAAATGGGAACTTCAATTTCCGGAATGCATTTAACAGCTGTTTGCGCAAGCCGCTCAAGAGAGTCGTAAGCATCAAGCCGAATGACTTCTGACCCGGGATAATATTCCGCGTCGCCTTTCGGATCGTTAATAGCTCCAAGCGTTAAATTTGGGACACCATTAATGATTTTAGAGAGCCAGTGTGAAGATTTCCAGATAAAATCATTGGCGGTCGTTAATGAATAAAACGGCGCTATTAAAATAAGTTTGTCAATCTTATTTGATACCGCGGCAATTGTTGAAAGGGTGCCTCCCATGGAAAAACCCGCAAGATAAACTCTCCCGTTAGATTTTTTTATCTCATTACTGACAAGATTATTTATCCAGTTAATATAATATTCGGGCTGATAATCATGATAATCTGACGAATAATCCTGATTGAGTTGACCGGGAGTTGTAGGAAGAACGACCCGATAACCCAGATTTGTCAGTTTTACCGCGAGAGGTTTGAAGTCGAAAGGGCTTCCCGCGAAGCCATGGATCATAAGGACAGTATCAGTATCAGTAACAGTCATGTTATCAGGAATCAGCTGCTTTTCGACTTTAACCCATGAATCATCAGCCGGTTTGTTTTTTGGCAAAGCGAGCTTCACCAAACCCCAACCGGCGATGAAAATGAGTAGTATCAGAAGTACAATTTTCTTTAGTAATGACATATATTCTTCTTACTAAAAATTTATTATTTTAGTAGAACTCTTTCTTTCAACTTTGGCATCTTTACCCATATTTGAATTAATGACTTCTATTATCTGATCAGCCCATTCATCTACAAGTTGTCTGGGATTACCGTATGCGGAGAAATCTTTTAGATTAAAGAAAGCGGTTTTCTGCTTTTTACGGTCAGCAAAAGTCGCAATAACTTTCTTCGTCATCGAATCCCTTATTCGACCTTCAATAGCAACTGATGAATCTGTAGGACCGGGACCGTCCGAAGCGCTGTTTGCAATAAATTTAACAGGAATAATAACAAATCCCAAAGGAGTTGCGGTCAGAATAGGAGTTGCCACACTTCCGGCATTTTCAGCAGCTTTAATAACAGGCTTTCCGGGAACGACTTTAACAAGCGCCAACTCAAGAATAATTGTGTTTGGTCCCGGCTTGTTAACCAACTTTAGCTTTTTATCTTTTATAACGGCTTTTTTAAGTGCTTCAGCTGTGTAATTGGCGAATTCAGCTAATTTTTGATCATCTTTACCAAGATAATAATAGAGGTTACTTTTTTCCAGCCATGATTTATCTAACTGTGTTTTAGTAAAAATTGGCGCAACCATTATTTTGGTGTATTTTTTGAAGTCGATTCTCTTATCTTTCCAAGCTCTGTCAAACGGTAAAAATTCTGTTTCTTTCATCATATTCGGATTTTTAATAAACCCGCTGTCGCCGATAGGCTTGGCTTTGCAGCCGATGAAAGTGATTGTTGAAATACAAATGCTTATCAACACTATTTTTTTTACGATATTATTTTTCATTTTTCTCTTCTGTCTTTTTGGTTAAAGGTGTGACTTGCCAGAATGACGGTTCCCAGAAGCGCAGTTTTGGATTACTGAAATCTGTGTGCGTTTCCGGTTCATCTATTAAAATTGTGTTGGTTTCAGGGTCGTTAATTCCAAAAGCTTTTATAACGATGTGCTTTCTGAACTCAGGATTAATTGAGCGCAAAAACCTAAGCGAATTACTCCATTTTCCGAGAGTTAGATCATCAGAAGTTAACGGGTCGCCGAGAAAAGTATCTATCCATTCCAAAATACTGCCGCGTGGAATTCCGGCATACCACATCATAGAGTATTTATCGGCATTTTCATGAAGACATAAATTATAAAAAGTGGTATTGGTATGGTTAAGCATATATGGATTAAGTGCGTATTCGGCATCTCTTATTGTGCAGGACGGAGCCAGATAAACAATGTCCCGGTAAGGTAGTTGAGGATATTGCCTTATAAGTTCGTTGAGCATAACCGGTCCCAGGCTGTGTCCTATCAATGTGAAAAAATACTTATTATCATGTTCGTATAAGTTTGCAAGGGCATCCATAAAAATGGACATAGCTCCGTCAGGAGGAGAAAAAGATATGTTTAATTTTCCATTCGCCTGTTTTTGAAATGCCATTCTCGTGCGCCTTAACATTATATCCCACGCGCTCTTTCCGCCTGCATCAATTAGAGGAGTTGTTATAAGTCTAATTGGGAAGCCGCAGGAATAAACTACTCCTCTGGCAGCTTTATTCCAAAAACCGGTATAATCTTTCCCCACGGAAACCTGCAATTTCATTTCGTCCAAAGATGCTATGACATTTTCGTTGATTTCGGGTTTGAAATCATAATCTTCAGCAATCCCGATGCTCTGGTAGACAAGATTAATCGGTAGTCTTGTAATTGCCCGCCCGAGATCGGCAAAAAGATAGAATGGAACTAGCGGGGGGCCAAGGTAGATGCTTCTATTTCCTCTTCTAATCCATATTAAATGTTCGAAATAAGCATCGAATAAGCTCGACTGCCAATTAACCATAACCGGATAATAATCGGAAGTTTCTGAAATGTCATGAGCCAGAATCGCGGACTTCTTAATTGTTTCTTTAAGGGAGTTCATTCCTCCATAAACAAAAATAAGAATATTTGTTCTGCCGCTTTTTTTGATGGATTCGATTATTTCAGCAACATGATTAGAATAATTGTATTCATTTGCGGGGATTGTTTTATCATTATTTTTAACAGGATATTTATGGGGAGATCCATCCGCGTTTATCGCAATGATACGTTGATCGGTAAAAGTATCAACGGCAGAAGTTCCGCATGAATTTAACAAAAATCCGGAAAAGCAAATAGTCAAAACAAAAAATATTTTTTTCATAATCTGATTTCTGATATTAAGTTTTCATAAGATAACGGTTTCCATCCGTCAGTGATTAGTTTTTCCAGTATTTTCATTTCTTTATCAAAAACCCCGTTCGGAATATCCATTGGATGAACAGCAAATCTTATGAGTCCTTTTCTTCTAAATGAAGCGGTAAATACATTCCCTGCGGCAATAATTTTACTTAAAAATGAATTTCCCCAGTCAAAGTTCAAAGGGAAAGTTTTATATTTTTTACCATTGAAATATTTTATCGTTCTTAAAATCGCGGTGTAATTAAAGCCAAGCTCCTCTACAGCTTTTAATGAGCCTTTGCTTTGAAACCATTGCGGAGCAACAAAACCTTTTGGTAAAAATCCGAAAGCGTTTTTAAACATTCCCATTCCTTGTTGCAAAGATTTTTTTGCTTCAACGTAATCTTTCTTATAAAACTCGAAATTTCGATGGGAAAAACCGTGAAGGGCAAGTTCGGCGCCTTTTTTTCTTTCAGTTTCCATCATAACTATAAATCTCTCATCACTGTCAATAGGAGACTTTCCGGCATAATTCGGAGTTATGAGGAGAGTTCGCTGGTGAACTCCAAGTTCGTCAAGTTTATTAAAAATTGTCAGGCATTCGCCATAAAAATAAGGAGTAATATCGTGAACAGTTACAACTATTTTTTTATTTCCGATTATTGTTTCCATTGCTGCATAAGCACCGGATTTTTTAAGTTTTGTTATATTGCAGTTATTATAACAATCATACAAAATGAAAGCAAGAACAAACTTAAATTCTTATATGGTCGAGCGAACGAATTTGCTTTCTTGAATCTATAACTTTTTTCATAGAAATTTCCGCTGCGCAAAATCCCTGTTCATCTCTATCGAGCGAGGCGATAACTTCACCCCAGGGATTAATTATACACGAATGACCATAACTTTTCGCATCTGTTTTTTCATTTGTTCCACATTGATTTGCCGCGATAACATAAGACAGATTTTCTATGGCTCGCGCGCGCAGAAGGGGCAGCCAGTGTGCTTTTCCCGTTCGCTCAGTAAAATCGGAAGGAACGAGCAATACATTAGCTCCGTTTTGAGTCAGTTTTCGATACAGTTCCGGAAATCTCAAGTCATAACAGATAGAGAAACCTAAATTGAAAGATTTGTAAGGCAGATTAACTATTTTATCACCGTGCTGAAACAAATCACTTTCCCGAAATAAAACATTTTCATTATCATACAATTCAAAAAGATGTATTTTTCTGTATTTACAAATCAAATCTCCCGAATCAGAGAAAAAAACAGATGTGTTGTAAAAACCATGTTGCGCTTTTTCGACAATACTTCCCCATACGGCGGCGATAGAGAATTTTTTTGATAAATCGGCAAGCGTTTGGGTGAGATGTCCGGGGATATGATGTGAGTGAATTTTATATTCTTCATCACATCCCCGATAAAAAATATTTTCCGGGAAGAGCAAAAGTTCAACATTTTCTTTTTTAGCTTGATTAAAAATGTCAGCAGAACGCGAAAGATTATCTTCCGCGTCTGCTGACGAAGAAAGCTGAACAGTGGCAATTTTCATTTTATGAAAGTTGTCAAGACTCAAAGCTGGAACCCGGCGTGCGCGAGTCAAGAGCTTTGATTACTATATGTCAAATGGTGATACATGGTCACCTTTTTCACTCTGTAATTCTTTAAGACGTTTTTCCTGAGCATCAAATTCGGCAAACAATTGTTCAATTGCGCTGCCGCTCTCATTTTCATAAACTTTTCTTATTCTGTTGATTTTAGCGATAAGTTCAGGAACACGAATTGTGAATTGCTCAATGTATTGATCTTTTGTATATTCTTTATTTAAGACCTGGCTAAAGATTTTCTGCAAATCTTCGTACAAAGGAATATTACCGATTGGTGTGGTTATTGTTTCGGCATCACCGTTAACGCGAAGTTCCATCCATTTAACCCAAACGCCTTTATCGAGCATTCCGTTTAAGTATTTTCCATCTTTACTTTTCAAAAAGTAATTAACTCCGAAAACACGCGGCGGATTAGTAAGTCCACTGCCGAAATCAAGATTGTGCTGGATATAATCATTAAGAGGATATGCCAGGAAATCTAAAATCGACATCAAATTAAATGTACGAACCCCTTCCGCGCCGAGAGTTGCCGCAGTTGTTTCAGACTCCAAAGTTGCCCCGTACATTAAAACGCCATGAGCGAAGTTAAAAGACTCTGCAACAGGAACTGATGTATC
This sequence comes from bacterium, assembly GCA_029939815.1. Taxonomy (GTDB): domain Bacteria; phylum Auribacterota; class UBA3054; order UBA3054; family B51-G9; genus B51-G9. Next base: position 15,561 of record JAOZSF010000003.1, on the reverse strand, counting down.
CGAGTCACGCCCGCCGTAAATAAATCCACCTATTGTAACGCCTTCGGGATTTTGTGTGTTCTCATCGCTGTTGTCAAGACGGTCAAGTTCCACGGTATAGCGAGCGTTTTTATGTGCGAGAGAAACTTCGTTTCCATTTGCATCCTTTTTCCCTTTTTCCCATTCGCCGGCATAGTTTACGCCCTTATCGGCAGTTTCAGTTCCCATGCCAAGCCAGTAAACTTTCCCGTTTTCATCTTTTAGAATATTCGAGAAAATAACTTCACCTTCAGAATTGAGTACATCCCAGATAATCGGATCATCTTTCTGATTTACATCACGAATAATACCGAAAATTCCGTTCTCTACATTTACAGCTTGTGCGTGACCGTTGCGAGGACGGATATAAGCGATATCATCACCGATAATTGTTTCACCCGGAAGCATAGCGGTAGAAGTCTTTCCACACGCGCTTGGGAAAGCGCCCGCGAAATAAGTTTTTCTTCCTTCGGGTCCATTTACACCCATAACGAACATGTGTTCAGTCAACCAATCTTCGTCTTTACATTTATTGATAGCGAGTCTCATCGCGAGTTTTTTCAACCCAACGGTATTTCCAGCATACTGAGTGTTTGTAGAGTAAACGATATTATCTTCAAGGTCGATGAAAACCCTTCGTTTGTCAACATTTTTGCTCACATTATTTTCTAATTCACCTGCAGTATGCACAAAACGGAAAAAGTTTTTTGTGTTTCCAACTTTTTTGAATTGTTCATATCCGGTTCTGTAAAGTAAATCTTCACTGTGAGCTACATAAGCTGAATCGGTAATTTGAACGCATGACAAAGAGAAATCAGAATTTACAGGACCGAGACAGAAGAAGCGCACATACATTTCTTTTCCGTTCATACTGTTTTCAAAGAATTCATGAACTTCATCATAACCTTCCTGATAATCTTTGGTATTCAGTTTTTCACCAAGATTAACACCTTCTTTTACAAGATATTTTGTGTTGGCTTTATCGCGTGCCTGATCTTTAGGTCCGTCAAAATGAATTGTATGACCTTCGGTGGCAAGTTTAATCTCTTCATTATTTTCAATTGATTTGTTGCGGATGTAAGCACGGTCGTCAGCAGAATCATCGCAAACATAAATACTGTCAGGGGAGCACAATTCGGCATATTTTGCTACAAATTCAATTACAGCATCGTTGTTTAAGGCTGTAAGTTTAGCAAAACTGTTTTCGCTCATTTTCTGACTCAACATTTTTTCGATTTCGGTATTATTCAAAATTCAACTCCATTTATTTAATTATTATAGTTTATAAAAACGCTATAGTTATACATTTAATATTCTACTAAAAGAGCTTTTTTTAGTCAATAGCACAAAGAGTTTACATCTTTAAAATCTCAGGAGCCGCTAATAATCCTGCGGGATACAACATATAATTTTCCGAGAAATTGTCGCCGCCGGTTATAAAGTTCGCGGGACCGTATCCGGGTGCGATTAATGGAATTTGATGCAGAGGTCCAAAAGTGTTTCTTCTGGTTAAAACAACTTCCAATTCTATTTTTTCGCAACCGGATTTTATCGCTTCCGTAATGTCAACTTCATAAGGATGCCATGGCGCGCATCCGACAAGTTTGTTGTCAGCAAAAACTTTTATTAAAGCGCCTTCGTTTTCCGCTGCGGAAATGATGAACTTTTTCACAGAATTAGGACGCTGGGGACAGCGTCCCTCCACATTAGGATGCTGGGGAACCAGCATTCGCCGGTCACGACAGCGTCCCTCCACATTAGGATGC
>JAOZSF010000003.1:0-13677 GCA_029939815.1 bacterium | reverse complement strand
GGGGAACCAGCATTCGCCGGTCACGGCAGCGTTCCTCCATTTTAAGTTTCTCCAATGGCAAATTATAACGAACCGCACCGGAATAGAAGGGGAGATATTGAGTAGTTATGCAGCCGGTATTAAGTTTTTTAGGTAAAGTTGTCAGGATTTTATTTTTCCCATCAAGTTTAACACCGAAATCTCCAAGCAGATAAAGTGCTTCTAAATTAATTTCTTCATGGAAATCTGTTTCAATTTCTATGCGGTTAGTTCCCGGTTTAAGCATTGAGACCGGCAGCTTGGTTTTTTTAAAACAGATGTCAATCCACGTGTTCGGATTGTCAGCGAACGTAATTTTGTTTCCGTTGATTTTTACCGAGAAGTTTTCCGGTTCTTCCATACAAAATTCTAAATCTTCTTCCGGCATTTTTTCAATATTGAAATTAAATGCAAGAGATATTCTTCCTTTTGGTTCGGGCTTGGCATGATCGCGCAGCATATCTCTGAACCATGGCTGAACCATATCACCGCCGCGATACGGTATATCAAAATGTTTTCTGATTTTCTGATCGACTTTAAGGATTTCGAGTTCAGGCTGCCATTCGCCGTCATTAATTTTATATTGAGCGAAGTCAAGGACGCAGATGTTCGGCTCATTTAAAGTGTAATCAAAAGGACCTTCTAATTTTTCTGATGAAGAAATTTGCAGATCTTCTTTTGAGGGGATTGATTCATCAACTGAATCGCTGATTACAAAAACTTTCGAACCGGCGGTTGCGAGAGAAGTTATGAACTCGGTTTTTTCGTTTGATTTATTAGAATTGATTTTTTCTCTATTAGCTGATAAGCAATCCCATTCGACAATTTTTGTCGGTTGTATTTTGGCAGATATTTTTATTTTCCCGGTTGGCTTTTCCAAATCGGTATTGAGCAGAACTAAAATATATTCATTACCGTTTTTTCTTAACTGACAAAAAACCTTTTCCATTATTTCACCGGTTTCAGCATTTGTGATAGTAACAGGATGAATAACACATTTTGCGCATTCGGTCATAGCAGAATTTTTATCAAAGGGAGTTTTGGTAACTGTTGCTGCAAAAGATTTTGCTTCATCTGATTTTTCAGCATTGACGTATTCCGGCGGCTCACCCGCAAAAACAACTTTTCCGCCTTCCGCGGCGAATTCTTTAAGAACATCAAGAACAGTTTTGCGGATTGTGGTTGAGCCGGCGACAAGAACGCCTCGGTAAGCGGCTTCACCAATATTTAGAATAGCGTTCCCGTTTTCATCTTTCGAGATTTTATAAAGTCGCGATACCATTTCTTCATCACCGTAATCGAAATCAATTTTTCCACTTGCAAGCCAGTCGAAAACTTCGCAGAATTTCTTTTCTAATTCCTGCACAACAGGGTCAGTCGGAAAGGTGTAAGCGCCAACGCGGCTCCACGCACTTTCAATCGGATGAATGACAAGAAGATCGCGGCACGGATCGCCTGTATTTAACATAACGCCCATTCTTGCAAAATAAGTTTCTACTACGTCATAATCTTTCCACCAGCCGGATTGATGAAGAATACTTGCCGGATAATCGCGTTTAGCTTCGCCTTTCATAGTGTACCACGAGAGGTGGTGGCAGCGAAGATTAATGCCGAAGAGAGTTTGCCAGTCGCCAACAGCTTTATGCGATTGAAAATTAAACTGCCATCCGGTGCAGCCGTATAACTCTGACAAGAGCCATTTTTTGCCGGTTTGTCTTCCAACGGAGGATAATTGTTTTGCGACCCAGTATTTTTTACCACCTTCGGTTAATTCGTCCATGCCGGGATAATCCAAGAATTCGTAATATCTCATTGCGGAACTGCAGAAAGCGGTTTGCATAACAAGATTACCTTCTTCAAGAATATGTCCGGTAATGATGAGATTATTTTCGTTGCACCATTTTTGACATATTTTTGCATAATTATCAAGAAAAAGTTGTTGCGTGACTTCAACAAAATCCCATTTGACTTTTGCAACTTCATTGCCGTTAACGCGAAGAAAAAGTTCCGGTAAATGTGAGATTAAATCATATCCCATTCTCTTTTGAAACTCCTCAGGCATTTTATCTGTCCAGGAAGTAGATGTTAACGAACCGCTTGCCTGTCCCGGGAAAGCGTAGAACATATTTGCGCGTCTGGGTTCATCGGTAAAAATTCCTTTAATGGACTTGCCGAATTTATCTCCGCATTTTTCCTTGTATTTTTCATGAGTGACACGTATGAATTCTTTTGTTGCTTCAGGATTCATTGTGTCAATATAAGTTGTACCGTTGTAAAAACTGCTTTCTTTTGAAAGCTCAACTTTGAAAATAAGATATGATTCATTGGCTTTTGCGTTTGCTTCATCCGCGGAAAAAATCTGCCGCGGATTTGTGCAAATAACTTTGTCCTTGAGTTCACAAATGAAAATTGCGACTGTGTTATCATCCCATTTAAAACTTTCCGGACTAACGATCAGCATGTGAAGAAACCGCTCTCGATATTTTTTTTCTTTTGTAACAAGTCCGCCTGCGAGACCGCTGGGCCATCTATCTTCATCATAGAGCCATACTTCCATATCGAGTTTTTCGCCTTCATCTGTGCATGTATTTATGAGTTCAAACCATTCATCACTGAGGTATTCAGTTGCCAAACCGGTTCTTGAGTGCATGAAATATCCGCCCATGCCCATTTCTTTCATAACATTGATTTGGCGGATGAGTTCATTTTTATCGAGTTTTCCATTCCACGACCAGAAAGGTTTACCTCTCCATTCATTTCCCGGAACATTAAAAGTATTTAAAAGTTGGTTTGTTTTCATAAAATGATTTTACTCTGTTGGTTTTTATGATTGGCTTGATATATTTGTAAAATAATATCATATACTGCTGTATTATATCAACATCAGTTTTTTTAAGCAATTGCTTTAATTATTATTCCGCTCAAAATTATATTCACCGGAATGAAGTTTAAATACGCATCGTTTTCCGGTCGCTTCTATTAATTCAATATCTGATAATTCAAGAATAGATTTACCGTTAATAAAAATTTTGTCCGGTTTGTCTGAAGGAAAGTAAACCGTTGCGGAACTGTTTACAGGGATTTTAATCCGCCATTGAAAATTTCCACTCTCGTTTTTCCATTTGCTTGAAATCAATCCTCGAGCTGAATTGAATTCCACTTCCGCAAATTCCAATTCGTCTGTCAATTGAGGACGCAGGAAAAAATGTTTGAAACCGGGATTTTCAGGATCAGGTTCAATCCCGCCTAACCCCTGATAAAACCAAGCCGTAAATCCACCTTGCATAGGGTGATTCAAAGATGCTTTACAAAGTTTTGCCGCTTCATCATCTATTGGTATTCGTTCCCAAAGAGTTGTTGCACCAAGAGAAAAAGTGTGACCCAAACTTGGCGCGGTAGTTTGGTTTATAAGTTTCAATGTTTCTTTTTCGTAACCGAAATTTGCCAAAGCCCAGTATAAATATCTGATACCAAAGATACCTGTTGAAAAATGACAATTGTGTTTTTCCATTATATCTTTTGACAAACTGTCGGCAATGCCTTGTTCGCATTCTTCAGGGATAAGATTAAACTGCAGAGCAATAGAATCAGCACACTGACTTCCGAAAGTCTTAGTTTTTTTATTATAGAATTTTTCTATAAAAGCGGATTTTATTTTCGATGAAAGTTTATCGTAATTTTGTTCTTGATCTTCTAAAGTATTAGCAATCTTCGACATTATTTTTGATGAATAATAATAAAAAGCTGTTGTGGTAATAAGCGGATCGGTATTCTCCGGGAAAAAAATATTCCCCGGCTCGCACCAGTCACCAAAACCGTCGGGAACAATATGATTTGCTGATACGCTTTTTAAATGGTCCATTAACTGTTTCATTCCAGCATAATGTCGTCTTAAAATTCTTTTATCGCCATAGTAAAGATATAAAAACCATGGAACTAAAATATAAGCCATTTGCCAATCGGGCTTTGCTCCGCATAATCTTTTTCCGGGCGCGATGTTTTGAGGAAGTTCTCCTCTCCGCGTCGTGTTAATATCTTCAAGAAATTTCGACCAGAAAAGCGCCATGTCAAAATTGTAAATCGTCATCTCAGTTGTGATTAGCGCGTCGCCAAGCCAGCCGCAGCGCTCTCGATGAGGGCAGTCGGTTGGAATTCCGTGAATGTTTGTGAGCTCGGTCCATAAAGCCGCTTTTTGGATTTTATTTATCATTTCATCTGAACAAATAAACTTTCCGGAAGATTCTACCGCGGTGTGAACAACAATTCCTTCAATATTATTTAGTTCGGCTTCGGTAGGCAATCCTGTCATTTCGACATATCTGAACCCGTGATAAGTAAAACGCGGTTCCCATATTTCTTCACCATTCCCTTTGCAAATATAGGTATCGGTTTGAACTACTTTTGTTGCAGCAGGACCTGTGGTTGACGGGTCAATCATTCCGTTATCGAATAATCTCTCAGCGAATTTGAGAGTAATAATTGTACCTTCGGGAGCAGTGATTTTAATTTTTGCCCATCCGGAGAAATTCTGTCCCATATCATAAACAAAAACTCCGTGCTTTGGCTGTGATAAACTTACAGGTTTAATCGTTTTTATTTTTTTTATGGCGGGAATAATTTGGCTTCTCAAAAGAGGTGAACGATCGCTTATCCATTTCGCGTTTTTCCAATCACTGTCGTCAAAATTTCCGTCAAGCCAATCTTTAATTTCAAGTCGAGCGTCGTATTCTTCGCCTGCATAGATATTATTATTTAAAATAGGACTCGCGGTAACTTTAAAAGTTCCGTCTGTGCCGATGATTTGTGAACCACCATCATCATAATCAATCATAAGCTGACAAATAACGCCCGGTTTTCCATAAGAAAATCCCTGTCCCCAGACAATATTTTGATTATACCATCCGTTACCGAGAATTATGCCGAGAATATTATCTCCGGATTCTAATTGTTCTTTAATATCGTAAACAACATAAAAAGCATTTTGTTCGTAATCGGTCTGTGCCGGGTCGAGAACATGGTTACCAACTTTTTTACCGTTAAGATATAATTCGTAATAACCGAGTCCGCAAATGTATGCCCGTGCCCGCCGAATATTTTTTTTGGCGGTAAATTTCTTTCTGAACATAGGCGTTTCAATTTCAGGGAAACCAATCCATTTTGCCGACCAGGCAGGACGGTTTGTATCTTGATAATCCAAAGAATCCAGAAGACCAACTTCCCAATAACCTATATCAGAAAAATTGGATACTTTATTGTTTTTGTCCCATACGCGGACTTTCCAGAAACATTCCTGACGCGGTTTGAGTTTTATTCCAGCGTATTCAATTTGATTGGTTTGGTCGGATTCAACTTTTCCAGAATCCCATAAATCGGCTTCGCCTGAATTGAGTAGTTCAATGCTGCTTGCAACGAGAATTTGATACGCGGTTTGATATTGCCGGCGTTGTTCTGATTTCAGAATCCAACTAAGTCGCGGGTTGACAGTATCAATTCCCAAGGGATTTTTTAAATATTCACATTTTAAATCTGTTATTTTCATAAAATTCCTTGTTTTTCAATAATAATGTGCAATCCGTATTCTTTTATATTTAAAGAAGTCCCGTCTGTGATTTTTTCCACATCCGCAAATGGCTGGTGAAGTTCTGCTTCCGCGTTTTCCTTATGCAAGAATTTCCAGTTGTAAGTTTGGGCTTCCGATGAAGGATTAATCACAACTATTGCCTTTCTGCCGGTCGCTTTTTCTCCGTGGACACGATAATGAAGTTTGTTGTCTGAAATTGTTTCAGAGGAATTTCCGCCACCTCCCGGAATCATAACTTCGCTTACGACTTCCTGTTTTTTCGGGTTACTTTTTTCTATGTCGGATTTGTTTTTAAATAGAGAAATTTCCGCACCGAGTTTATCAAAATAATCTCCGAGAAAAATTATATCAGCAAGTTTAGCGCGAAGTGATTCCACTTCCTTTATATACTCCGCTAAATTTTTGAACAGGGGAGAGCCAAGACTTTCCTGGTAACATCCCGGCTCAACGCAAATAACCGCTCCGGTCATTACAGCTGTATTCACACCGTTGAAATCATAAGGTTCACCGATATGAGCACAAGCTGTCCATTCCGGGAAAACATATTTTAACGGTGAAATTGTAAAATATCCAACATTTCTGTAAAAAACATCAATATAAGGGATTAATCTGTCTTGAACCGCTTCGGCAGCAAAACAAAAATCGGGATTTATTTTTTTGCATTTCTCAAGCATTCTCGCAACAGAATTTATTAATCCCTCGCATAAAGCGGTATCGGGTTTTAATTTATTCAGAGGATTAAAATCAACCGCTGAGCCAACACATAACTTATCGATTTGCAATCCGTTAGCGCCCGATCTTGCTATATTTTCGAAATGCTCAAACAAAATATTCTCCATTTCCGGAATTACAGATGACAAAATATGTCGCCTGACACTAAGCTTACTTCGCGCTGTCAATGTGCTTTCGCCCCAGCACATCCAATTTGGTGTATTGCCGAAAGAGTCCTGGTGAGCGTATTTATGAAGTTCTTTTTTGAACAATTCTGTTGCTGTATCAAGAATATTGTAATTAACGAAAGCGAGAACTTTGCTTCCGCGATCATTAATATTTTTCAATAGATTTTTAAATCCTGTTTTACCGCCGAGCTTTTCTTCAGGAACGTATTCAGGATAATCGCGTTCAAGACCGCCTTTGTCCCAACCGGTGAGTTCGTGACAAGAAACGCCGAATTTTTCAGCATCTTTGCACCAATTATCATAGGTTTTATAATCGGCGATGATTTTATCTTCGGGCTGATAAATCACCGAAGAAAACCATGCACTTTTTTTTCTTAACCAGCTTTTTGATTTGTCAAAAGGGAATTTTTTTGTAAACCACTTGCGGTAAAATAATGACCCTTGATGCCAGTCGCCTTTATGAGCCCGAATAATAAAATCACCTGAATCAAATGTTTCGCCGGATTTTATATATGGAAACCTTACATGAGAAAAAATAAGTCCTACAGCTTCTTCTCCGGCTTCTTCATCTGTCAGCCATTTGTCATCACTACGTCCGCTCGTGTTTGGACAAAGATATGTATGCCAGAAACTGCTGCGAAAAGTTGTGTCGTGATAACCCATATATAAACCTGTATCGGATTGCTCATCATAAATTTCCCACCACGGCATTACCATTCCGGGATAACCGGTTAACCATTCCGCCGCTTCCGCGCCGAGATCGCGTCTGCCGGGAAAATTTTTAAAAAGAGAAACATCGTGATTGCAGTCAAGATAACCCGGAACGGCGAGTTTGGCATTTCTTTGAGAGCCGAATTTTTTCCATCCGCCGATTCTCGGGAACCAGAATTCAGAGACGGGGCTGTCAAAATCATTTTTTAATTTTGAGCGAAAAATAACCTGCTCATTAATAAGTGAAATTGAATAGGAAAGATTGATAGGAAATGTAAATTCATCGGAACTTAGCCCTTTAAAAGAAACAGTTATTTTATTTCTTTTTTTTTCAACTTGTGCGTTATTTTGAGCTGTTCCGTCAATGTAATTGCACTGATAATCATCTAAAGGGAGGCAAATTCTGAAATTCGCGGCGAGTTTTTTTTCTTCAATTAAATCACAATTATTTTCTTTTACAAGAAATGAAGAAATGGCTCCGATTTCATTTACAGTAATTTTAAAAAAATTATTTTCTAATGTTGACATAATTGCTGGTTGGAAGGGTATTGTGCTTTTAATAAAGCTAATTCCACCTAAACAATATGTTTTAATAAAAACATTTGTTTTTAATCGTTGAAATCAATGCTTCAACATTTTCTTTCGGTGTGTATTCGGGAATATCATGTGTAGAAAAAATTAACGCACCGTCCGGCTTGCCAATAACATTAAATACATCTAAAACATGTTCACGGACTTCTTCGGGTGTACCGTCAGGAATTATATAACAGTTATCAAGCCCGCCGTAAACGGCAAGTTTATCACCATGCTTCTTTTTAAATTCCGAAGCGTTGTTCAAATGCGGCTGCATCGGATTAACGGCTTGAACGCCTATGTTCGTCAGCATATCGAGCAGGTCACCTACATTTCCATCCGAATGGAACATAACCGGAATATTGTGTTTTTGCGCAATCTCAGAAAGTTCAGCAGCATAAGGAAGAACAAATTCTTCAATCATTGGAGGAGAAATCGTCAGACCGTTTCTGTCGGCTAAGTCCTCCATTAAATATAACGCTGTAATCCCCATCTCGCACGCGCGCTCAGTAACCACTTTAAGAATATCAGTAAATTTTCTGGATGCGGCGTGGAAACGTTCCGGCTCATCATACATATCCATATAAACGTTTTCGTAAGAGCGGAGAGTGGTAACATGTCCCCATGGAGTAATCATATCAAGAATTACGGCTGTATCAGGAAATTCATCAAGATCTTTTTTGATTAGGTCATAGACTTTCGGATTGTTCGGATCGGGGAGAGATAAATTATCAATTTCGTCCCAGGATTTAATTTCTACATGGGCGTCCCAGGCGTTAGCATCGGTTCCGCCTGAGAAATTTATCAGAGGGAAAGTTTCGATTACATCAGCGCCAAAATGAGTAACACGCCAGTGGCGATGGCCGATTTCATTTTCATATTTCTGCATAAGCGGTCGGTCCATCCAGAAGTTGAATGGAGGTCGGTCGGGCTTTTGATGGTTCAACGCTTTTAAGAATCTTTCTTTGGAGGTCATGGTGAGAGAAGGGATTGATGGATTCTTGGATATTCAATTGGATTAATGGATTTCCCCTAACCTGTAACTTGAAACGTGTAATCTGCGCCCTTGTGGAAAAATCCAAAATCTGAAATAAAAAAGCCCGGAGGAAAAATTCCTCCGGACTTGATTTAAAACTATTGAAACCTAAAGAAAAGATTTCGCAAGATCAACTGCTGATGCCGCATCCGGTGAATAACCGTCAGCGCCGATTTCGTCAGCGTAATTTTGAGTAACGGGAGCTCCGCCGATCATTGTTTTTACTATACCTTTAAGACCTGCTTTGTTGAGTTCTTCAATAACCCCCTTCATGGAAGGCATTGTAGTTGTTAATAAAGCAGACATAGCGATGATTTTAGCGTCTTTATCTTTGGCAGTTTCGATAAATTTCTCGGGTGCACAATCAATACCTATATCCAAAACCTCAAACCCTGCGCCTTCTAACATCATGCAGACAAGATTCTTGCCGATGTCGTGTAAGTCGCCTTTTACTGTCCCGATAACTACTTTGCCAATCGGTTCAACACCTGCTGCAACAAGTTTTGGTTTAAGAATATCCATTCCGGCGTGCATGGCGCGAGCAGCGATAAGAACTTCCGGAACGTAAACTTCATTTTTTTTGAAGCGTGCACCGATTACATTCATTCCCGCGATAAGGCCGTCAGCAAGAACTGTTGCCGGCTCAATACCTTCATCAAGAGCTTTTGATACAAGTTCTTTAACGACGGGAGCTTTCCCTTTCATAAGATTTTCTGCGATTTCCTGTAGTACTGACATTTTTTAAATCTCCTAACTGTTAATTATTAACTGGTTAAATACGTTATTAATTTAAGATGAATTAGTTTACTCAAAAACAATTAATTTGTCAATCGGTATTATGCTTTAAATGCGCCTGACGTCATTCCCTGAATAAATGTCTTGGTTGCGTAAATAAACAATATGAGCAGCGGAATACTCGAAGTAATGTATGCCGCATATAATAATCCGAAATTCGCTGCCGCTTCAGTTTGTGATAATACAAATAAGCCGGATGCGATGACGTGGAACTTTTTATCCGTATTAACAATATACGGCCATAAAAAACTGTTCCACATTCCCAGAATGTTCATAATCAAAACAACTGAAAGAACCGGCTTTGATAACGGCAGAATTAAATTCCAGTACAAACTGAAATGTCCCGCTCCATCGATTTTCGCGGAATCAAAAAGATCCTGCGGTAATCCGTCAAAGAAACTTTTAAAAACAAAAATCGCGAACACCTGTCCGCCGGCAATTGCCGGGATGATCAATGCAAGTCGTGAATTTAGTAATCCTAATTCCTTTACAAGCAGGAAACTCGGCACAAGAGTCAGAACAGCCGGAAACATCATTGTGCTTATAAAATAGTAAAAAACAACTTTACTGCCCGGGAACTTGAAACGGGAAAGAATATAAGCGGTAACTGAACCGAAAACCAAAACTCCGAATGCTGTTGCGAGAACGACAATAAATGTATTCAAAAAATAAGGACGCAATACTTTCCACGCTGATTTATAGTTTTTTGTCGCGGAATCAAAATAGAATTTTAATGCTTTGGGATAAGTTAATGTTTGAGAAGTTTGTTTCTGCTCATCACGAACAACAACAGTTCCTTTTTCACCTTTAAGAGTTTTTATGCTGTAAACGGCAATGTATTTAATCGTTTTTGGAAAACCAAAGAAACTGTGGTACATCTCCGTGTTTGAACGGAAAGAATTGTTTATCACGAAATAAAACGGCAATAACGTTGGTATCGCGAAAGCAAGAATAGCAAGATGAAGTGTCCAGTTTTTTTTATGTTTCATAAGTTATTTCGTAGCCTGAAGTTCTTCAGCAGATTTAAAAAACTTAAAGTTAATAATTGTCAGCGTGAAAATTAATGCAAAAAGAAATACACCAACAGCGCATGCGTAACCAAACCGTTGGAAACTGAATGCGTTAAAGTACATCATAAGACCGGGAACAGTAGTTCGATATCCGGGTCCGCCGCCTGTCAAAATAATCAATCCTTCAAACCCCTGAATTCCGGCAATGACAGTAAGAATTAAAATGAGTTTCAACTGACTTAATACCATCGGAATATCTATAAGAAAAAACTTCCTTATACCTACGCAGCCCTCGAGTAAAGCCGCTTCATTAACACTCTCGGGAATACCGCTTAATCCGGCGTAATATATTAAAACTTCAAAACCGCCGATGAACGGAAAACCAACCATCGCAACGGCAATAAGCGCCGTGCCCGGATTGGCTAGCCAGGCATGTGTAAGGCTGCCCAAACCGACAAGTCTTAGAAATTCATTAATTAATCCCTGACTCGAATAGATCATTCCACCCCATATAAGCATTGTTGCAACACCGGGAACAACTATTGGAGCGAGGAAAAGTATTCTGTAAAAATGTCTCCACCGCTCAGAATTGATTGAAATAATTAATTTCGCAACAATTAACGGAAGTGATAATCGAACAACCACGGCAAAGAAAGTAAAAAACGCCATGTTGGCAAGAGAAACATACGTGGTCGGGTCGGTAGTGAAATATTCTATGTAATGACTTAAACCGACAAAGCGGGACACGCCGCCAATCTCAAACTCAAAGAAAGATTTCTGGAACGCCCAAAAAACAGGTAGATATGTGAACAACCCCAGCAAGGCAACGGGAATAATTATAATTGAATAACAAACAAGTGCGGCCCGCAGTTTGTATGAGAGAAAAGGTTTGTCTTGTTTATTCTTCATATTTTAATCAGTTTGATTATTTAAATTAGGTCAATTAGGTCAATTTGTATCCGGGTCAATTCCTTACCGTTACTTTCCTTCAGGAAGTTCCGGCATATCAATATAATTCTTTCTTACCGGCGCTAATCGCTGCCATTCTTTTTCCATAGCATCAAAATCAGGATGCTTTTTACGTGTAAAACGCCTGTAAGCGCTCTCAAGGTTTTTTTCCTGCCATTCAATCCACTCATCAAGAGAAATATAATCATCAAGATAAAGTAAAAGCATACGTGAAAGAATGTCAGTAAATTTTAAATCAAACGTATATGTCCATTTCGTTGTTGTGTAACGCCGCTTTAATATTTCCTCAAACGGCTTTAATAATGGAAGTGTTTCGACTCCTTTTATATTCGGAACAAGCAAAGGGCGCTCATTTATAACTTTTCTGTACTGTTCAGGTATGGTAATAAACTGCATGAAATCAACAACACGCTTTAACCGCTCCGAAGTTTTCGGGTCGCCTGTATCTGAGAACGCAGAGTTTGAAATTTCGTATTGCGCGCCTGAACCGCCGATCACGCACATGGGAACTCCGGAAGCATATTTCGAAGTATTGGTAGTAAATTTAGGGAGATAAAAAACATCCCAGTCAAAATCAATATCTTTGTCAGCTTTAAAACGATAAGAAATAAGATTTGATGACCAAATCATCGCCGCGTCTCCACGTACAAACCCGCGAATCATGTCTTCGGTAGCGATATCTTTATTCGAGAATTTTCTAAAACGTTTGATTAATTTCCATAATTCTCTGTACCGTTTATCATGACGTGTAAAAAAACCTTTTTTGAAAAGGAAACACACTTCATCCCAATCAAGATAACCCTGCAAGTATTTTTCACGAACAGGGTCTTTTACCAAATCAATGCCCGGTAGGATATTATAGTAAAGCTGGTCTAAAAATAAATCGATTCCCCAGTCAGCATAAATACCAACAACGGTCTGAATAGGTGTATAACCCGCTTTGCGGATTTTCGCCATCGTCTCCTCAAATTCATCCCAGTCTTTTGGAATCCCAACACCAACTTCTTTGAAAATATTTTTATTGTAGTATATCGCCGTTTCAATCATGTCGTAGGAAATACAATACATCTTCCCGTTCGGCGCAAGTTTTCCGCGGCTGATTGCCTGGAATTTGAACATATCCCACCACTGAACCGAACCGGGCTTGCCCTTAGGAATATAAGGATTTGGATTGTTAAGATAATCATCAAGCGGAGCATACCAGTTTTTTTGAACATCCGGCCATACGTCTTCAACATTTACATTGAGAATGTCAGGCGCTTTACTTGCGCTTAACTGTGTTACCAGATATTCACGACGGGCCATCGCGTCACAGAAAGTGATTTTAGTATCCGGATGTAACTTCTCGTAAGCGGCGGCTACTTCGTAAAAACCTTTGTTCGGAAGGCCAATTCCCGCAGGAACAATTCCGGGATAATAATATCCGCCGGGAACAAACCTGATATTGTATTTGACATTCGCCGGAGTGCTTGTTGAAGAAACGCTGTCGTCAGCATTAGGATCAACATAGCCCTCTTCGGGAACGGGCCACATAAGGTAAGTGCCTACCGAAAGAATGACAGCGAGTGAAGTATATTTGAATATCTTTTTAAAAATCACGTGTCGGTTGTGTTGGTTGTTTTAATTTGGTTGGCTGTAATTATATCAACAAGTTTAAGTTATTGCAATGGTATAATTGGTACGTTAAGATATGTTTTATGACACAAATGTAAGTTTTATGACAAAATTGCCGGAATTTAATTATGAGTATAGGTGTTGTAGTCCGACCTTTTGGTTGGGAATTGACTCGCAATCAAATTGGTCGAAAAGAATAATTGAATCTTTATGATTTTGTAGGAATGTTGTTGTTCCCGCAAACAATCAATTAAGCATTGCAAAAAAGTAAGTGTCAATATACATTTGATTTTATTTTTGGTATAATAATGTCTAACAGCGAGGTATGTTTTATTTAATTTAATTAAATAATTGAGGATAATTTAAATGAATGTTACTGCGATTTCCGGTCATTCTCCGACAAACGGAGATTCTTATCAGATCTTCAGTTGGGTTGGCGGAACAGCGGGAACTTTTAATGATGTCAATTTA
>JAOZSF010000116.1 GCA_029939815.1 bacterium | reverse complement strand
ATATTCCATCAGCTTATGTTAAAGAAATGATGGCGGAAATTGCTAAATACGGCAATCCGACAATTAAAAGGATTTATGGTGACTGGACAAAACCATACCTTTCAAAATGGAAGAATGTACTTCTTGAGAACGCGATAACACCTATTCAGCAATATGGATATACGGTAGGAAAAAACGCTACTGATTCAGCAATGATAATTGATGCAATGGATATTTTATATTCAGAAAAAGTCAACGGCTTTTGCATTGTGTCAAGCGATAGCGATTTCACCCGTCTTGCAACGCGTCTTCGTGAAGCGGGAATGAAAGTATTTGGAATAGGCGAAAAGAAGACGCCTGAACCGTTTATAGTTGCGTGCGATAAATTTATCTATATCGAGATTCTAAAAAATCAATCTGAAGAAAACGGATCGGAATCAGAAAAAAATAAACCGGCGGTGAAAAGCAGTATAGATAAAATTACTCCGAAAGTTATTCGGCTTATAGCTTCCACTATTTACGATTTAGCCGATGATGACGGCTGGGCTTTTCTTGGAGATGTTGGCAATTTACTTCAAAAGAAGCAGCCGAATTTTGATTCAAGGAATTACGGATTTTTTAAATTAACACCTCTGATAAAATCAATCAAAAGTTTTGAGGTTGAAGAGCGTGAAAATCCAAAAGGTCGTTCTAAATTAGTTTACGTGAAGAATAAAAAAAAGAGTAAAAATAGAAAATGAAATTTAGTGAACTAAATATTTTGCCTGTTCTGGAAACAGCATTGGCAAAAGAAGATATTATTACTCCAACCCCAATTCAGGAAAAAGCCATACCGGTTATTCTGAATGGTGATGCCGCGTATATAAGTTCCGAGACGGGAACCGGAAAAACGCTTGCATATTTGCTGCCGCTATTATCAACACTTAATATTGATTCCAAAGAACTGCAGGTTATAATCGTAACACCAACGCATGAACTTGCAGCGCAAATTCAAGATCAACTGCTTCGCATAAAACAAAACGCGGATGGAAAGTTTGAGTACAGATCACAACTGCTCATCGGCAGCGCGGCAATTAAGCGTCAGATTGAGAGACTCAAAAAGAAACCTCATATTGTTATCGGTTCAATTGGTCGAATACTTGAGCTTATAAAAAAGAAAAAGCTTAAAGTGCATACAGTTAAAAATCTGGTAATTGATGAGGCTGATAAAATTCTAATGAGCGAAAGTTTAAGCATGATAGATAAAATCAACCGTTCACTTGTGAAAGACTGCCGAAAGATTTTTGTTTCCGCAACTAATCAGAGAAGAAGCAACAGTATTGCAGCGGAGATGTCCGATGGAATGACGGAAGTTCACACCAATACAAATCAGGTAATTGATAACATTGAGCATATCTATTTTAATGTTCACGAGAACGAAAAGCCTGAACTTTTGAGGAAAATTATTCGCGCTTGTGGAACGGAACGTGCGATTGTTTTTACTCACCGTAATGAAACAGCGAGACAAATCGCTGAAAAACTCGCTGAACATAAAATTTCTGTTGGTGAAATTCATGGCGGACGAGATAAACTATCGCGTGTAAAAACAATAAACCAATTCAGGAAGGGTGAAATAAATATTCTTGTTGCTTCTGATATGGTAGCTCGCGGACTCGATGTAAAAGGAGTAACTCATATTTTTAATGTAGATATTCCCGGAAAAAGCAAAGATTATCTTCATCGAGCCGGTAGGACAGGCAGAGCGGGTGATAATGGTTATTGTATTTCGTTGATGAGCAATGAGGAATTAAAAATTGCCCGTCGATATCAGCGGGAGTTGAAAATCAAGATGAGTGAAGCGAGTATTTATAAGGGGATAATTAAGTGTGAAGGTGTGAAGGCTTTGCATTTATAATTTTAAGAAAAATGAAACAATGAATAAAATCTTTTTTTTTATAATATTTTTCTTTATTCTTATTATCCAAATCGGTTTGGCAGATAATAATTCCGCAGTTAGCATTTGGTATGGACCTAATGATTTGTATATTGCAGCTGATGGAGCATACTATGCTAAATGTATTCCTGAATCGAGTTATGGGGATAGTGAAAAAGGGAAGACTTTAATATATATTGCCAAAAAAGATAAAGATTTGCTTCAATATACATTTAACTGGTATTCACCTAAATTGTATATTGGTTGGTGTGGGATTATTTCTGTTGTAAGATTCGGACCGTGTTATCAAGGGATAAAAGCTACAACAAATGATTTGGCGCTCGCATTTTATAATGGTCGGGATTTGGCGGCTAAATACACAATATGGGATTTTCTTGAAAATAAAACTGATGATGTTCAGAAAGCTTTAGATTATGGAATTTTTAAAGATGTAACAGGTTATGTAAGGATTTTTAGGAAAGAAGGAAGAAATAGACTAAACAATTCACCTGCTACCGGTTTTGAAGTTATATTATATAATAACAAAAAAATTCTTTTTAATGTTCGCACCGGAAAGAAAATTCCCGTTTCAAAAAATATTTCTATAATGAAAAAGAATTGATTAACGAAAAATTAATCGCTTTATTTAGAATTATGAAAAGACCTGAGAAAGATATGCCGTATTTTGATTTGCTTGCCGCGTTATCGAGTGATGATTGCGCTTTATGCAGTCTTATAGATAAGAAAGTACAGTTTTATTTGGAGCATTTGTTGTATGAATCGGTAAATGACTTCGGCTTCAGGAAAAATTGGAAAAAGAGGTACGGCAGCGTTTTCAATACATGCTTACGCATCACTGGCCTGATGAAGAATTGAGGCGTGCGATTGAAAACTCAGCCGGGCTTTGCTGTCCGCATCTTCAGGCTGTTTTTTCTGATGTTCGAAAAAAAGATATCCGAGAGGTATTATTAAAAGCAACGGTAAGGAAGTTTGAAAATATAAACAAAGATTTAGAAATATTAATAAACAGTTATGATTATTTGCATTCAAATCCGACAGAAGAAAAAATAAAAATATCCTGGCGGACAGCAATAGAAAAAATAATAGGTTCACGGCATACAAAAGTATTAGATAAATAAATACTCGTTCCTTAAAAGCTATTTAAATAGGGACGACTAAAAAGCTTGTTCTGTGGTTAAATATTTTCGCTTTTGGTATAATCTAACTATGAATATGAAAAGCGAAAAATTGAACTTCCTTGTTACACGTCTCCAGAATATCGGTGACGCGCTCGTCTTTATTCCTGCCGTCCGTGCGTTGCGGCATGCGTTCCCTAATGCGAGAATAACATTCCTCGGCAAGCATGCCGGCGGAGTGGAAATATTGAAGAATTGTCCTTACATTGACGACACAATAATTGTAAAAAATCGCAGCTTAAGCGAAAAAATACGTTTAATAAAAGAATTTAGAAAACGTAAGATTGATTATTTTATTATTTCTCCGCAAGATTTAGGGCGAGTACCTTGGGCATTACTTGGCGGAGCGAAAAAGATTGCCGGATTTTCTGCTGTATCAAATCATGGAAAGGTCAGGAAGGAAAAGTTAATATCAAAGCTTGATGTTTCTCCGAATTATGACAGTTCAAGAACTGAAATTGAGAATTGTCTTCGCCTTGTTGAAGATGTGATTGATGATATTAATCCACAGATGCAAACGAAGTTTTCCAAAGAACTTGAATTTTGGTATAGTGAGAATGATAAAAAAAACGTTAGCGAACTTTTGAAAAAAAAGGGGATAAATGCAGATGATGATTTTATTATTTCAGCTCCCTATTCAAAACGTGAAGCTAAAAACTGGCCTGAAAAAAGATTTGTAGAAATTTTTAAAAAAATAATCGAAAAACAAAAAACGAAAATTATTCTGATAGGCGGAAATGCAGAAAAGTCAAGAACTGAAAAATTGGCTGACGCGGTAGGTGAGGATTGCATTTCATTATCAGGTGAAACATCACTTGGGGAATGTGCATCGATAATTGAAAGAGCGATGTTGTTTTTTGGTCCCGATTCGGGTCCCGCGTTTATTGCCACCGCTATGAAAACGCCTTCGGTAATTCTTTACAGCGCAGCGGATTATTACCGGTGGCGGGTGCCTGAAAGTGCGATTCCGCGGCATGAAATTTTTCATCCTTTTCCGTGTAATCCCTGTAAGCACCAAATTTGTCCTAAAGAGAAAAAATGTATTGATTCAATTTCAGCCGATGAAGTGTGGGAGAAATGTGAATTAATATTTAGTGGTGCCGTAAAGGTTATTTAGCCGTCCCTTAAAAACTATTTAGTCGTCCCTTAAAAACCGATTTTTGGTAGTAATAATGGGACTTTTTCTAAGAAAAAACCTGAAACATATTGCAAGGTTTTTGAAGAATAACAATAAAACCTTGCAAAAAAACAATAAATAATTATAATTTTATTGCGTGATTTTTCGCAAATAAAACTTAAATTAATAAAATTAAAAATCGGTATAAAGCCAAATTTTGCCGATTACCGCGTTGATTTCGGCTCGAAGTATGTTTATACTTCTTCGCCTTATCGCCTTGTAATCAACTCAAATTTGACTTTTTAAGGGACGACTATTTAAAAGTAAATTTAAGTGAAATAAAAACCACCCCACGCTAAAGCGAACCCCTCCTTGGTAAGGAGGGGAGTTCGAGAAGATGATTTTTTTTGACTGTTTTTTCGAGCGAGCCGTATTTATGGGAAGTTTAAACTAAAAAGGAGTATGAAATATTTCAAGATTTTTAAACATTCTTGCAAGAAAACATGTAGATTGTCTATTAATTCAAACAAATAGATTTTAATTCCTTTTTCTGATACAATTAAGCAATCATTTAACGGACCGAATATAAAAAAATGCCTGACATTAACTGGACTAAAAATAATAACGATTTAACCGCACAGATTTCTCAGGAATTCTGGAGTGATCCTAATTGTTATATCAATGAACATGCTGTTGCGGTGAAAAGATCAGGTTATCACCGTGATGTGTTTTCATTTAATATTGACGGAACAGACAAACGTGTTCTTGTAAAACATTTTATTTTCTCTACTTTTAAAGAAAAACTGAAATGGAAGTTTGGAAAAAGTCCCGCAAAAAAAGAATGGAAAATTCTAAATCATTTGATCGATAATGATGTTTGCGTTCCAAAACCTCTCGCTTTCGGATCGCAGGTAAATGATAAAACGTTTGAAGCATGGCTGATTATTGAGTTTATTGATGATGTGATAACGTTTGATAAAATAAGACCTCCGAAAAGCACCAAACATACATTGGCTGCGGCAAGAGAGTTAGCCTCAACAGTTGCGAGACTTCATTTTGCTTCAGTACGACATGGCGATCTTCATTCCGGCAATCTGCTTTACATACCTGAATCAGGCAAATGGCTGATTACAGATTTTCAACGTTCGAAAAGTAACTGTTTCAGCAGGTCTGATTTTGTTAATGATCTGGTTCAACTCAACCACTGTCTCGGGAAAAAGGTACGATCGGGTGTTAGAGTGGTTTTTATTAAAACTTATTTAGAAACCTTTGCTAAACTTACAGACGCCGAAAGTGAAGTTGCTGACTGGGAATGGAAAAGTTTATTCCACGAAATAGGAGTTAAAGCGCGGCTTTATTCAATTCATCAGGCGAAATCGAGGTCAAAGCGCTGCGAGTCTTCAAACAAAGATTTTGCGGCTTTGGATAAAATTCTTACAGATAATATAAATGTAAATGCTTTTGAAAATGCATGGATTCATCGCGGAACTTCTAAACAGCTCATTAACGACCTTGTCAATCTTGTAAGTGATAAGAACTGGTATCTTGATGCCGGAATTACTATTATTAAAAACAGACCTTCTGTCGCTGTTGGTGTTTGGTCGCATCCTCAGGGGAATCTTTTTATAAAGCAGTACAGATATCGGAATTCTTTGCGCGAAAAAATATTGAAGTATCTTCATAAGTCTAAATCTCATAGAAATTGGAAGGCTGCATGGCGGTTGAGGCATCTGCATATTAATACTCCAAAACCTTTAATGGTTGCCTGGACGCCCAATGGAGGTATAATCGTCTGGGAATGTATCTCGAATGGAATTACGAGTGAAGCTGCCCTGCTTCGATATTCACAATCGAACAATAAAAAGCAGAAATTAAAAATAATCCGTAAGATTGCTCTGCAGCTTGCATTGATGCATGACCGCGGAGCGGAACACGGCGATTTAAAGTCCAGTAATATTCTTATTCTCGATGTTGCGGGGAAAAATCCGAATGTATATTTTACTGATATTGATGCCGCGAAGTTTTATAATTATCTTCCATGGCCTCGACGTATTCGTGATTTAGCACGAATTTACGCCGCGCTATATCCGTTTGTTTCAAATCCGGAAGTAAGATACTTTATGAGAATTTATCTCAAAAATCAAAGTGAAAATATTGACATCCGGCAATTAATTGTTTCAGTTCGTGACCGTGCGGAGAAGAAGATTATTCAAAAGCATTTTGCTTTTGATTAACATTTGGCATAATTGGTCAGATTCACACGGATTTAACATTTAAATCCCCCTAACCCCCTTTAAAAAAAGTGGGATTAATACAATAAAAAATAGAAAGGGTTCCGGAATCGTACTGCCTTTGAAAACAACAGTTTGTCCTCCTCCGCCTGTCAACAGCACGT